>JBGVNA010000236.1:0-9559 GCA_045125175.1 Acutalibacteraceae bacterium | reverse complement strand
TCGTTCATAAAATACCCCTTTATCACTTTATGACGTAATTATAAAACACTTTCTTCAACCAAACTTCAACTGAAGTTCAACAATTGTTGAACTTGAAAATAAGAAATATGCTGTTTCACTAAAAAAGCAGGTAACATCCACAAGGATGTCACCTGCTCGCTTTATACTATATGAAACTGCGCTGTGAATGTATTGACACCGTTTTTGCTTTCGGCGAAGATTTTGCCCGAATGCTCGGTGACGATGCTTTCGGCAATGGACAGACCGAGACCGTAGCTGTTGTTCATCTGACGTGTTTTGTCGCCTCTGTAAAAACGCTTGAAGATGTTTTTCAGTTCTTCTTCGGGTATGGTTTCACCTTCATTGCTTACTGAAAGTCTGCACTGATTTCTGCCTTGCTTTTTCAGAATCAGCTTTATTTCCGATTTTTCTGATGCGTATTTGTTGGCATTATCAAGAAGAATATCAACAACCTGTTTTATCTGCTCTGCGTTGCCGTTCATGTTGATGTCAGGTTCAATTTCACTTGTGAAATTCTGCTCTTTTTCAAAGAACAGTGCTTCAAAAGGAAGAATTGCATCGGATACAGTTTCGCTCAGATTAAAAACCGCAAACTCTTTTCTGACGCTGCCGTTATCGAGTCTTGCAATTTCAAGCATACTCTCAACAAGTCCTCTCATTTGCTTTGACATTGTGAGAATATTATCAGTGAATTTGGATTTGTTTTCTTCGGCGCTTTCAGATTTCATGAGCTCGGCATTCGTTGTTATGACCGTAAGCGGAGTTTTCAGTTCATGGGATGCATCGGCAATAAATTGTTTCTGCTTATCCCACGCTTCTTCAACGGGTTTCACCGCCCATTTTGCAAGGAAGATACTTATGACAAAGAAAAGCAGCAATGCACTTGATCCGATGATTATACAAGTTCTGTAAAGACTTTCAAGCATATCCGCTTCGGCTGAAACATCGGTAAAAATATAGCTGTTGCCCATCGGAGTACGGTTGCGGAAATAACGCAAAGATGTATCGGGAACAATCCCTGTTTCCTCGTCACGGCTTTCGGCATATTCAAAAAGGGAGTTCAGATATTCTGCATCGGACAAATCAAACATACCGTTATCTTCTGCAATAAATTCTCCGTCAGGGGTGATAAGCAGACTGAAATGCGGTTTCGGGATATGTTCAAATTCTTTTTCGGGTTTATTGTGAGGCTTTGGAGGCATTGCTATATCCCTCATTGCCGAGATGCTTTGCTGTTCGATATTTTTATGCGTGAGTGTGATAACCGTACCAAGAATTACGCCGAGCATAACGGTTACGGTTACCATAAAAATACATATAAACTTTATTCTCAGCTTTTTAAGCATTTATTTAACCTCCAGATGATAACCGAGCCGTCTTATGGCTTCGATGCTTATATCCGAGCCGATGCTGCGAAGCTTTTTGCGGAGAAATCCGATATAAACCTCAACGTGGTTTTCAACCGCATTCGAATCATATCCCCACACTCTTGCAAGCAATGCTTCCTTTGAAAGATTACGGTCCTTTGACTGCATAAGCAGACGCATAACATCAAATTCCTTTGCGGAAAGTCGAACGGATTTTTCACCGCAGATAAGTTTGCCCGATGAAAGGTCAAGTGAGGTGTTGCCGAAAACAAGCTCGTCAACCTGATTTCCCTGACGACGGAGTAATGCGTTTATGCAAGCGAGAAGTTCAGCAGTATCAAATGGTTTTGTAAGGTAATAATCCGCGCCACTGTTAAGACCCTTTATTCTGTCCTCAACTTCTGATTTTGCCGTAAGCATAAGAATAGGTGTTGAGCATCTTTTTGAACGCACCTGTCTTGCAACCTCATAGCCGTCCATTTTCGGCATCATAACATCAAGTATCAGCAAATCATATATTCCGAGTTCTGCATATTCCTTGCCCATTTCGCCGTCATAAACCGCTTCAACCTCAAAGCCTTTGCCTTCAAGAAGCGTTTTCAGCGAATCGGCAAGGATTTTTTCATCTTCAATAATAAGTATTTTCATAGTATCACCTTCGGATATTATAATATCTCCGTTTGCTGAAATAAAGCTGAAAAAGAAATTGTTTACATTTCTTTTACATTGTCACACACGGTTTTTCAGTTTGAATTCAGTTTCAGGTGATATTATTACGGCATACAAAAGAGGTGATAAAATCTTGAATCTTCGTCACGAATGGAAGCATTTAATCAATTATGGGGATATGATTGTGCTGAGGAAAAGGCTGAGTGCGGTTATGAAAACCGATAAAAACGCTGTTGACGGCAGATATTTTATCCGAAGCCTTTATTTTGACACTCCTGCCGATACCGCATTGAGGGAAAAGATTGACGGAATAAGCCGCCGTGAAAAATTCAGAATCAGATACTATAATTTTGACACAACGGTTATTCATCTTGAGAAAAAGAGTAAGACTGCAGGACTATGCAGCAAAAAAAGTGCGGATTTAACAAAAGAACAGGTTCAAAAAATCATTGACGGTGACATTGGCTGGATGAAAGACTCCGAAGATGAACTCATCCGTGAGCTTTTTCAAAAGATGACCGTTCAACAACTGAAACCGAAAACGATTGTTGACTATTGGAGAGAACCGTTTGTTTATCCTGCGGGCAATGTGCGGATTACCCTCGATTATGAAATCAAAACGGGTCTTGCTTCAAAGGATTTTTTTGGCAAAGACTGTCCGACTGTTCCGATTCCCGATAACCCGATAATCTTAGAGGTCAAATGGGATGAATTTTTGCCAACGGTTATCAGAAACGCAATACAAATCGGCGACAGACGGACTTCGGCATTTTCTAAATACGCAATCAGCAGAATATATGATTAAAGGAGAATCAACAATATGAATTTTTCAGACATTTTTAAATCAAGCTTTATCGAAAACATTGCAAGCGTGAGTATGCTTGACATGGCAATAGCAATGGTTCTTGCTTTTCTGATTGGAATTTTTATTTTCTTTGTATATAAAAAGACATTCAGCGGCGTTATGTATTCATCAAGCTTCGGCGTAACACTCATTGCGCTGACTATGATTACAACTCTCGTTATTCTTGCAGTTACAAGCAACGTTGTTCTTTCGCTCGGTATGGTCGGTGCTCTTTCGATTGTCCGTTTCAGAACCGCAATCAAAGAACCGCTTGATATTGCTTTCCTTTTCTGGGCAATCGCAGTCGGTATTGTTCTTGCCGCAGGTATGATTCCTCTTGCAGTTATCGGAAGTGTTATTATCGGCGTTGTTCTGCTTGTTTTCGTCAACAGAAAATCACATTTCAATCCCTATCTTATCGTTATTAACTGCGATTCACACGCAAGCGAAGAAAACGCAAAGAAATATCTTAAAGATAAAGTCAACAAATGCACAGTAAAAAGCAAAACTGCACAGAGCGGCTCTGTTGAACTGACTCTTGAAATCCGTCTTAGGGATGATAACACCGACTTCATCAACGAACTTTCTGCTATGAACGGCATCAACAGCGCTGTTCTCGTAAGCTATAACGGCGATTATATGGGTTGAGGTGAGCAATATGTCAACCCATAAGCATATTGATAAAATCTGCTGTGTTGCCGTTGCACTTGCTCTTATTATAACCGTTTTATTTATGAACGGGAAGTCACTCGGTATCGTTTCTTCAGGCAAGTCATTGGGATATGAAAACCGGCTTTTTGCAACCGACAGGGTTCATACGATTGACATAGTTATGAACGATTGGGAAGGCTTCATTGAAACCTGCGAAAACGAAGAATATTCAATGTGTTCCGTTGTTATTGACGGCGAAAACTATTCCAATATCGGCATAAGAGCCAAGGGAAACACTTCATTGAGCAATGTTTCACAGATGGACAGTAACAGATACAGCTTCAAGCTTGAATTTGACCAGTATGACAACACCAAAAGCTACTACGGTCTTGATAAAATAAGCCTTAATAATATTATTCAGGATAACACCTATATGAAAGATTATCTTGTTTACAGAATGATGGGCGAATTCGGTGTTGCCGCACCGCTTTGCAGCTATGTTTATATCACCGTCAACGGTGAGGATTTCGGTCTTTATCTTGCGGTTGAGTCCATAGAAGAATCGTTCCTGCAAAGAAACTACGGCAACGATTACGGCGAGCTTTATAAACCCGACAGTATGAGCTTTGGCGGCGGAAGAGGTAACGGAAAAGATTTTGATTTTTCAGAGTTTGAAAACAATGAAGAAAACGCAGAAGACAACCGCAGCAATCAGATGCCGACACCTCCCGACGGCTTTGGCGGCAGAGGTCAAAGACCGTTTGATAACGGCGAAAATCCTTTTGAAAGCGGTGAAAAGCCTGACTTTTCACAGATGCCGGATATGTCACAAATTCCCGAAATGCCCGAAAATTTTGAGGACAGAGATTTCACAGACAGAGGTGGCTTCGGGGGTGAAAAAGGCGGCAAAGGCGGTATGGGCAGCGACGACGTTAAACTCAAATATATTGACGATTCCTTTGACAGCTACTCGAATATTTTTGACAATGCCAAAACAGATATATCCAATGCCGATAAAAGCCGACTGATTGAATCGCTGAAAGCTCTTTCAAACGGTGAAAATATTGAATCCGTTGTTGATATTGAGCAGGTCATAAAATATTTTGTTGTTCATAATTTCGTTGTCAACGGCGACAGTTATACGGGCAGTATGATTCATAACTATTATCTCTATGAAAAAGACGGCGTTATGTCTATGCTTCCGTGGGATTATAACCTTGCATTCGGAACGTTTCAGTCATCCGATGCAACAAGTGCGGTCAATTCCGCAATAGATTCTCCCGTTTCGGGCGGCGATATCAGCGACAGACCGATGATTGCATGGATATTCGAAAACGAAGAATACACAAATATATATCACGAATATTTCTCACAGTTCATAAGTGAATATTTCGACAGCGGCAAATTCGAAAAAGAAATTGATGCCGTAACAGAAATGATTTCACCCTATGTTGAGAAAGACCCGACGAAGTTTTGCGACTATGACAGCTTCGTGCTCGGCGCATCAACCTTGAAAAAGTTCTGTATTCTCAGGGCTGAAAGTGTAAACGGACAGCTTTGCGGAACGATTTCCTCCTCTGACTCACAAAGTTCTCTCTCCTCTGCGGTTGATGCGTCGGGTATTAATATATCGGATATGGGCTCGATGTCAATGGGCGGCAGAGGCGGTATGCCCGGCAGTGAAAGACCACAAAAAAATCCCAATCAGCAAACTGAACCCGAAACAACCGAATCTGATGAGGAAACAACAACTGTTCCGAACGCAGATGTTCAGACAACTCAGCCGCAGCCTCCCGAAATGAACGGAGATTTTCCTGAATTCAACGGTGAGTTGCCTCCAAATTTCAACGGTCAGATGCCCGAATTACCTGAAGGCTTTTCTCCGCCAAACGGTCAAATGCCACCGATGAACGGCGAAATGCCAAACTTCAACAGCGAATTTCCTGCACCTCCGCCAAACAATGTTAACTCTTTCGGCAACGCCAGTATGCTGTCGATGAGCAGCTGAACTTCAAAAAGGCTGTTGCATTTTGCACAAAACGAAAAGCAAAAGTAAAAGAGAATTAAAAAAGATCAGATTATCAAAGACCCATTCTGTTGCTCACATTACAAAACCCATAGACTTAATCTCCATATTTTCACATACTGTGAGGCAGGGAAAAACTCCCTGCCTCTTTGATATTACTGTGCTTTTATCTGCCGGAATGTATCCTCCACCACTTCATCCATATCAAAAAACATTGTTCTGCTGTCCGCATCAAAATAACCGGTTACTTTATAACGCTGATCCGGTTTGCATTTTTCAGGCAACATCGCTTTAATCGGTTCTACTAAATTTTTGTTTCCGGTGCTTAATGTATTGATTTGCTCAGCTCTCGGCTTTGAAAACGGAACAGGTTTACTTTCATTACTCTTACATGCACGAATAGCAAAAACTCTGTTTTCCGGAGAAATACAGTATTGCACATTTGCAGGATAATTCATATCCTCTAACACTTTCTTTGAAAAAGTGATTGTAGCACGATTAATAAACAAATCCGGAGTAGAGTTCACATTGATGTCAATAAGTTCAAAGTTAATATTTTTAAAATCTTTCATAAATAATTGTCCTTTCATATTCTTTAAATTTCGTCCATTTCATTGATAGATTTAATAATGTTTAAAAACTGTTTACGCTCATCCGAAGTCCAAGCCGTATCAAGCAAAAAGTAGCCGCGAGGCACACCGGATTTTACCTTTGCCACAACAAACTTCTTTTCAAATGCTTTAGGCGGTTTTTTTCTGTTCCACCTTCCTTCAGAAAGAAACTCCTGAGTTTTGTTCCAATCCTCTCGCTTTATAATAGCAGGATGGTTGTTTTCCCAATGCCATTGCGGCAACACATCACGATTTTTAACCGTTTTATGAGAAAGATAATCTTTGGAATATGTTTTTTGATACAACACATCACCACAATATTTTTCATTTGAAAGAATGTTGCGAATAGTTCCGCTTTTCCAACACTCCATTCCTTTAGGTGAGCGTATTTTTTGTTCTGTGAGCGAATCCGCTATTGCTTGCGGAGATGCTCCCTCAAGAAAACTATCGTAGATATAACGGACAATTTCAGCTTCGGCAGGCTCTATTTTTATTCGTCCCGAGTAATCACGGTAATATCCGATAGTATTTTTTACTGTAAATTTATATAATCCCTCTTGCATCCGATAACGAATACCTTCTTTAATCGCAATGCTTTTCTGCTGACTTTCAAGTTCAGCAAGAGCTGAAAGAATTGAGATTATTAATTTATTTCCGCTATCGCTGGTATTGATGCCTTCCGATTCAAAATTAACAGCTACGGGTGGATTGAGGTTATCCAAAACACGCAAAGTGCTTAGTATATCAACAATGTTACGGCCAAATCGACTTATACTCTTGGTGAGAATCAAATCAATTTTTCCGGCTTTTGCATCCTCAATCATCTCCTGAAATCCGATTCGCTTATTCAGAGATGTGCCTGAAATGCCTTCATCTGTGTAGATTTTAACTAAACTGTAATTCGGATTGCTCTCGATAACAGACTTAAAATGCTGTATCTGCATTTCAAAACTGCCTACCTGTGCTTCTTCTGCAGTACTGACACGGCAATAAGCAGCTACGCGGATTTGCGGAGAGTTTTCATAAGCATACAGTTTTTTCTCAGGCATTATAATTGTAACTTTGCGTTCACCGTTACGGTTTTTGGCAATCGTGTCTCTGATGCGTTTCTTTTCTTCTTCACGAAAAGTATTTTTTTCATTTTTCTGTCGTGCTTGCTCAATGCGTTCAGCATCTAATTTTTTCGCCATTTATCCTGACCCATTGAGTGCGAGTTTTGTGATCAATAAACACGCACCTCCTTCTCTTATTTTTTGCACCATTATCACCTCCAATCTGCCGAAAAATCTATATTAACCACTGTTGGCTTGGAGAAAGCAGCAGTTAACATAAAATATAATAATCAACTAAATTATTTGTTCAAGGAATTTTTAAAAACTTCACATTATGAAAGCTTTCATTCATGTTTGCTATTGTTTGGGGAGTTGATTAAATATAGCAAAATTTCAAAAGCGCCTTGACTGTGTCACGATACCGTGATATAATGCTGTTGAAATGAATGATTTGACGCCTGTATTATCAAGATTTTACGGAATAATAATAAGAATGTACTTTCAGCAGAGCGAGCATAATCCGCCGCATATTCACGCAATCTACGGTGAACACGTCGCAGCTGTTGAAATTCAGAACGGAAATGTGCTTGAAGGTTATCTGCCCGCCAAAGCTCTTGAAATGGTCAGAGAGTGGATTTCGATTCACAAAGATGACTTGGCAAAAATTTGGGATACGCAGGAATTCAAGCAGCTTTCACCGTTGGAATAAGGCGGTATCTCTATGTTTCATAAGGTTAAATCCGTTAGTGCTTTACCCGAATTTAAACTCAGCGTTCAGTTTTCAGAAGGTGTAACAAAAATTTATGATATCGCTCCCCTGTTTGACAAATGGTCTATGTTTGCTCCGCTAAAAGATAGTCTTGAATTGTTTTATACAGTTGAGGTTGATGTCGGCGGTTACGGAATCATCTGGGGTGACGAAGCGGATATTTCCTGCGATGAACTGTGGGCAAACGGCGAAGTTGTTGAAACTCCCTTTGACGGACTTATGTCATTCGGCGATGCAACAACTCTGTGGAGTCTTAACGAGAGTACTCTCCGCAAAGCTATTGCATACGGAAAGCTTGTAAACGGAGTTGATGTTTGTAAGTTCGGCAAGCAATGGGTTGTTTCAATGGCAGCTATGATAAGAGAATACGGCAATCCGAAAATGTAATAGGATACAAAGAAACCCGGAGTGCATCTGCATTCCGGGTTTTATGTGATTTAAAGCAAGGATATAGTTGCGCACTTTTTATATATCAGGCTTGTTATTTATAATCTAAATCAAGTTTTGTAATCGAGAAAACGCCAGAATTATTCGTTTGCATTTTCCTTTTCAGCTTCCAGTCTTTTCTGTTCCGCCAGCCACTTTTCATATTCTTCACGCTGACGACGAGCATGAAACCTTCCGAGTGCGGCAGCCATTCTTTTTTTAGCTAATGCTTTTACTTCTTCGTCATCTGTAATGTAGTCATCGTATATGCTTACGACCGCTCCATCAAAATGATATTCTGCAACTTTTATAACCCCCACCTCCTCCCCAAAAGCTCTGCAAATAAAAAAGTGCGCAGCCGAAGCTACGCACAAAAAACGCATAACTCCTTTTGCTGCGACACAAACTTCCACTATCCTGTAAAGGTATGCGAAACAGAGCATGCATTTTTATCAAAATAAAAATCCATACCTTTTACAGGAAATATTATTAAGTTCGTGTCGCACGCTTAGTATATCACGGTTTGTATTGTTTTTCAACATAAAAAATTATCGTTTATAACTCAAGTTTGGAACTGCCAAAAAAGCTGTTTTTTGCAAGCAAAATTTGACGCTTTATTGACACAATTCAGTGTGTATGAATATGAAGTTTTTCTTGACTTTTTGGGTTATCGTATTTTTGAACAAAAGAAAAAGGAGAAAAGCATTTTCAACTTAGTGCTTTCCTCCTAAAAATATGTAGTTTTCATAATTGTCATCCTCATAAATCTTACTCGTGAGTTTCCATGCCCGTCGGATAGTCGGGCTCGGCGAATTTGAACATATAATCCGCAGCAAGTGCGTGACCGAATTCGTGGGTGATAACGTCGATATCGCCGCTTGTGCCGTTGAAGTTTGCAAGGATAAACGGCTGCTTGTATTTTGCAAAAGTTGTGCAGTAACCGCCGCCGAATTTGCCGTCACGGGCTTCAACATCAAAGGCTTCTGCATCGAGCATTCTCTGCATGAAATCACCGATTTCGGGCTTCATACCGTGATACATTTTGAGTGCGTTCTCGAAAATTGCAGGTGTATCAATGACGGGTCGGGGCATTTCACCCGTAACGCTGATTGCATCGTCATAG
>JBGVNA010000235.1:0-2284 GCA_045125175.1 Acutalibacteraceae bacterium | reverse complement strand
ATATGTGCGTAGCTCCGCTAATGAAAAATCAAAGATTTTAAACAAGGGTTTTACCCTTGCGCTGCGTTGCAGCTATCCCATATTTTTATCAAAACTTAACACTCAAATTATCCCGTTGTTTCATCTGAAGCAACGGGATTTTTGTATCCAAAAACATAAAAGGAGATTTTATGAGTAAATCAAAAGAAGAATTAATTGAAGAAAAAATAAAAAACGAAAAAGAAATCGAAATCCTTCAGCATCAGAAACAGCGACTTGAGAATCGCATAGATTATCTCACCAAAGGTGACAGAGCAAAACGCACTCACCGTCTTTGCGAAAAAGGCGGTGCAATTGAAGGCGTTTGTCCCGAAACAAAGGATTTCCAATGCTCCCTACGGCTACATTGATGATCCTGACGAAAAAGGAGTATGGTTACTCGATGAAGAAGCAGCTCCCGTTGTAAAAAGAATTTTTGATTTGGTTCTTGACGGAAAAGGCATCGAGCAGATTGCAAGAATATTGCAGAACGACTGCGTTCCGATTCCGAAAGCATTGTATGCAAGAAGAAAAGGAACACCCGAACCCGAGAATCCGTATCTGTGGTGTACCGAAACAATCAGAAACATTATCTCGAGACAGGAATATACGGGTTGTATCTGTAATTTCAAAACCTACTCCAAGTCATACAAACTCAAAAAGCGATACAAGAATGACACCGAAGATATGGTTATCATTCCCGATGCACAGGAACCGATTGTAACTCAGGAGCAATGGGACAGAGCGCAGGAACTTCGTCAACACAGAAGAAGGCAGACAAGTACGGGCAGACAGAGTTTATTTGCGGGGTTGCTTTTCTGCGGTGATTGCGGTCATAAGCTGAACTTTATGACTGCACGCAGATACGATGAAGACCAAGGCAGATATATCTGTTCCGAATACAGAAGCGGAAGAGGTTCTTGCAGTTGCCACTTTATTCGCGAAATCGTAATCAAAGAGCTTGTGCATAAACATCTGAGAGAAGTGCTTGCATACATCAGAGAAGATGTCGAAGGATTCCGTGAAGAATGGATTGCCCAAAAAGAGCTTGAAAAAGGCAAAAGCATAAGTGCCGAGAAAAAGAAGCTCGAGCAGACACGGAAAAGAATTAACGAAATCGACTTTCTGATGCAAAAGCTGTATGAAGATATGGCATTCGGCATAATGAGTAAGGAAAGATACGAAAAATTCGCAAAGAATTACGAGGAAGAACAGAAGAAACTGGAAAAAGAGTTTTCAGTAATGCAGACGCAGATTGAGAAAGCCGAAGCTGTGATAAGCAACATTGATTCTTTCCTCAGCTTGGTTGAGAAATATGTAGATATCCCCGAACTTACACCGAAGATAATCAACGATTTCATAAAGAAAATCGTTGTGTTTGAAGCTGAAAAGATAGACGGGAAACGATATCAGAGAGTATATATTTTCTTCAACTTCGTTGATGAGATTGACATTCCCGCTTCATTCTCCCTTGACATACCGCTGATTAAAGCAAAATATGCGGTTCTTTGCCACGGTCTTGACTTGGCTTCATAAAGAAAAATCACCAATGGTTCCTTAAGAGTGTAAATATACACACTTGCCCTGCTTGCAAAGAATGTGAACGGTGAAAGCGGGAACAATTTTGCGAGCAGGATTTGCGAGAGTGTATATACACTTGCCCTGCTTGCTAAGTTAGTGAACGGTTGAAAATCGGAACAACTTGCAAGCGGTATTCGGCAAGGTTGTATCCACATTTGCCTTGCTTGCCAAGTTACAAATAGGGCAAATTAGCAAGCAAAAATGCGAATCCTACGTAGGTTTGCACTGCTTGCTAAAGAACGAAAAGCTTTATGTTGCATTTCTTTTATATCAATGGTAAAATTGAAACAGTAAAATTAAATGGGGTGTGAATTATGATTGAATCCAAGTGCGGAATACTCTGTGCTTCTTGTGAGTTCAGAGAAAAATGCGGCTGTGGTGGGTGCATAGAAACAGGCGGTCATCCTTTTTATGGTAAGTGCTCTGTTGCAAATTGCTGTCAAAACAAAGGTGTTGCATACTGCGGTGAGTGTTCCGATTTTCCGTGTGAATTGCTTGTGAAGTTTTCCTGCGATCCCGAACACGGAGACAACCCCAAAGGTGCAAGAATTGAACAATGCAAGACATGGAAAGCGTGTAAATAATGAATTTTGCTTGGCATGATTACAATCCCGAAACTATGGGATTTGTTGAAGATTGGATTGACGAGGTTGCCGTAAAAATGACGGGTATGGATGACGGCTTT
>JBGVNA010000234.1:0-2127 GCA_045125175.1 Acutalibacteraceae bacterium | reverse complement strand
GCATTGGTAAAAGAGCTGGAGGCAAGAGGCGAAAAAATGCGTTTGCTCCTCCGTACGGACAGCCCGTATTTTGACGGCATCGAATGCGAAAAATTTATGGGCGATGTTACAAATCTTGAACAGCTTGAGGAAGCGTTTGAGGGCGCAGAAACCGTTTATCACGTTGCGGGTATTGTCGATATCAGCGGCACAAAAGATAAACAGGTCTGGAATGTCAATTATGAGGGCACAAAAAATGTTGTTGCTGCCTGCAAAAAATGCGGCGTAAAAACTCTTGTTTACTGTTCGTCTGTGGATGCTATTCCCGTAAGTGACGAAATGAATGTTATAAATGAAGCAGACAGTTTTGACCCTGATTTGCTTGAAGGAGCTTACGCAAAGTCAAAGGCTGCCGCAACACAGTATGTGCTTGATAATGCGGGAGATGACCTTAAGGTTTGCGTTGTTCATCCGAGCTGCTGCTTAGGCCCTTATGATAACAACAACACTTCCAGCGTCGGCACAATGCTCAGATTGTTTCTTAAAGGACTTTTTCCTGTAACTTTTGATTTTGGCGGATACAACTTTGTTGATGTCAGAGATGTTGCAAAGGGAATGATCGCGGCTGCCGAAAAAGGCGGAAACGGCGAATGTTATATTCTCAGCGGATATGCTCATACTCTTGATGAATTTATAAGGACCCTTGCATATGTCTGTGATAAAAAACCGCCGAAAATTAAACTTCGAAAAAGCATGATTATCAAACTGTTACCTGAAATAGAAAAGGTTTTTGATGCACTTAATCTTCCGCCGCTTCTCAATGAGTATTCAATCCGAAAGCTTTGCGAAAATTGCAATTTCTCATGCTATAAAGCAAGAACCGAGCTTGGATATAATCCGATGACGTTGGAAGAATCTCTTAAAGGTACGGTTGAATGGATGCAAGCAAGGAAGCTTGACGAGAAAGAACGCGAGGCACAGGAAGAAACATACGGAAAATTCAGCAAAGATCTTGAAAAGCTTGAGAAGAAGCTTCAAAAAGAGCAGGAAAAGGTTATGGAAAAATTCGATAAAAAAATAGAAAAGATTGAAGAAAAAGTGAAAAAAGAGCTTGAGAAATTAAATAAGAACTAAAAAGAAGAACAACCGACAGAATTTTCTGTCGGTTGTTTTTATTATCATTCTTCGATAAGACCGTAATATCTTCCGAACCAATATGGGAGAAGATACGGTGTAGGGCTGCATGCACTTCTGCCGTTTCCTTCGTCAACGCGGAACGGGTTGCTGTCGTAATTGTGAATAATTCTTGCATCGATATCAAGTGCTTCTTTGAGCTGTTTGGGTTCGCCCCATTTTTCCTGCTCGGTATCATAAACAAGACCTTTTCTTGATGAATTGTAAAGAGGTCTGTTCACAAAATCCAGAGGATACTCACGGAGAGATTTGACGGCATGGTCAAGGTCGCAGGCGTCATCTGAAAATGCACCGTAAATAATGCTGTATAAAGCACAGTGCTCAGTTCTTTCGTATTCCCAATGATGCCTTGTACCCATAAGAAGATATTTTCTGATTGCGGGGTCTTTTTCGAGTCTGAGAATTGTCATTGTGCAAAGGAAACCGAGGTTGTCATCGATGTGGTTTGTGTGGCCGTCGTCTTTTTTATGCTGTGCAGCATTAAGAAGATAGTGCTCATCAACAGCAAGGCGAAGAAATTCTTTTCTGTATTTTTCATCGCCCGAAACATGATATGCAACATTAAGGAAAGTGAGAAGCTCAAGTGAGTTTATGCACTTTTCCCATACCCACATATTATTTCTGTTAAGCTGTTCGGGATCCCAGATTGCCCATGTTGTCGGCAGACCGTCAACATCGCAGAGTCTGTAATCATGCTCAAGAATATGGTCTACGATATCGCAAATAACCTCTTTGATAAGTTCTTTTTCTTCTTCGTTTGCGCAGAAATCGTAATAGAGCGAGAATCCGAAGAAGTGCCCTGTCATTTCGTCGCTTGATGTTTCTCCGAGCCATTCGCATTTGCCGTCGGGTGACTTATGCCATTCCTGACCGTCGGCTTTAACTATTGTGCCGTAGCCGGGTTCGCCTTCAAAGCGAACAGCTCTTGCTGTGAAGCCTTTAACGCCGGTAACC
>JBGVNA010000233.1:0-3207 GCA_045125175.1 Acutalibacteraceae bacterium | reverse complement strand
GCTTGCATACATCAGAGAAGATGTCGAAGGATTCCGTGAAGAATGGATTGCCCAAAAAGAGCTTGAAAAAGGCAAAAGCATAAGTGCCGAGAAAAAGAAACTCGAGCAGACACGGAAAAGAATTAACGAAATCGACTTTCTGATGCAAAAGCTGTATGAGGATATGGCATTCGGCATAATGAGTAAGGAAAGATACGAGAAATTCGCAAAGAATTACGAGGAAGAACAGAAGAAACTGGAAAAGGAATTTTCGGTAATGCAGGCACAGATTGAAAAAGCCGAAGCAGTAATCAGCAACATTGATTCATTCCTCAGCTTGGTTGAGAAATATGTAGATATCCCCGAACTAACGCCGAAGATAATCAACGATTTCATTAAGAAAATTGTTGTGTTTGAAGCTGAAAAGATAGACGGTAAACGATATCAGAGAGTATACATTTTCTTCAACTTCGTTGATGAGATTGACATTCCTGCTTCATTCTCCCTTGACATACCGCTGATAAAAGCAAAATATGCGGTTCTTTGCCACGGTCTTGACTTGGCTTCATAAGAAAAATTCACCAAAGGTTCCTTAAGAGTGTAAATATACCCACTTGCCCTGCTTGCAAAGATAGTGAATGGTTGAAAACCCGAACGGTTTTGCGAGCAGAATTTGCAAAGTGTATTTACACTTGCCCTGCTTGCCAAGTTTGTGAACGGTTAAAAATCGGAACAACTCGCAAGCGGCATTTTGCAAGTTTGTGTCCACATTTGCCTTGCTTGCCAAGTTAGTGCAAGCAATAAAATCAACGTAATATCAAGGCTTTTTACAGTAGCAGCAGTGCTGTGGTAATGTGGGATATTTATTTTCCATATTTCCACGGCTGCAAATATAATTCAAAAAGAAGGTTGGTGAAAAATGAGAGGAGTTATCTACGCAAGATATTCTTCGGACAATCAGAGAGAAGAATCAATTGAAGGTCAGCTCAGAGAATGTAAGGAGTATGCCGAGAAAAATGATATTCAGATTATCGGTACATACACAGACCGTGCATTGTCAGCTAAGACGGATAACCGTCCTGACTTTCAGAAAATGATTAAGGACAGCGCTGATAAAAAATTTGATATTGTGCTTGTCTGGAAGCTTGACAGATTTGCACGAAACAGATTTGATTCCGCTTATTACAAAAACGTTCTTCGCAGAAACGGAGTCAAAGTTTTGTCGGCAACCGAATTGATTTCTCAGAATGCCGAAGGCATTTTGCTCGAGTCCATGCTCGAAGGTTATGCGGAATATTATTCAGCAGAGCTTTTGGAAAAAGTCTTAAGGGGTCTTACTGAAAATGCACTCAAGTGTAAATATAACGGAGGCACTTTGCCGATAGGTTATTATATTGACAGCAATCAGTTTTTTCAGATTGACCCGATTACTGCACCTGTTGTGCTTGCTGCATTCAAAAGTTATGCCGAAGGTGCAAGTATGCGTGAGGTTACCGATGAAATGAACATCAAAGGTATCCGCACAAAGCTCGGCGGAAAAATTAGCGTCAACAGTGTCACCCGAATGCTTCATAACCGTAAGTACATAGGTGAATATAAGTACCGTGACATTGTTCAGCCGAACGGAATCCCGGCAATAGTTCCGCAAGAATTATTTGACAGAGTTCAGGAGAGAATGAAAGAAAATAAAAAAGCTCCTGCCCGTCATAAAGCAGAAGATGATTACTTGCTGACAACAAAATTGTTTTGCGGCAAGTGTCAGAGTATGATGGTTGGCGAAAGCAGAACGAGTCACACAAAAGAGGTTCACCGTTATTATAAATGTGTGAGCGTAAAACGTCATCGGGGATGCGACAAGAAAACAGTCCGCAAGGAATGGATTGAAAACATTGTGATTGAAGAAGTGAAAAAGCTTCTTGCCAATCAGGATATTATCGAGGATTTTGTAAACAGAACCATAGCGGTTCTTAATCAGGAAAACACAGTTTTACCTCTGCTTCGCAAAAGATTTGCGGAAACACAGAAGGGCATAGACAATCTGGTCAATGCAATACAGATGGGAATTATCAGCCCGTCAACCAAGCAAAGATTAGATGAGTTGGAACGAGAAAAAGCAGAACTTTCGGTTGAAATAATGAAAGAAGAAATGGCGAGACCGACCATTACAAAAGAAAATATCCTCTGCTATTTTGAACAGTTCAGAAAATTAAACACTAACAAAATTGAACACAGACGAAGACTCATTGACAGCTTTGTCAATGCAATCTTTCTCTATGATGACAAAATGGTCATCACATTCAATTACAGAGAACAAACGAAAGCAATCACCTTTGCCGATCTTGAAAAATCGGGCATTGGTTCGGATATTAACGCACATGCTGCACCAAAATCACAGATTATCGTCAGATTGTCTGTGATTTTTTCATTGTATTGTTGCTTTCCTTTCGGAGTGACGGAAAGTTAACCCGTAATTTTAACTTTTATAAACTCTGATATATTGAATTTTTTGCAATGAATGTTATAATAAAACAAACATCAAATATTCAGGAGAATGGTTATGGAAGTAAGATTGATAAAGCCTGAAGAAGCTGTAGATTATCTCAAAATATCGGCTGCGTCATTTATCTGGAAATTCAACAAAGACGAAGATACAGATGTTGAAATGCCTGTTTTGGGCGCTTTTCATAAAGATAGGCTTATTGCAGGTGTTGAGTTGTTCGATTTCAAATGCAACTATTGCGGGAATTTAATAAACACACTCGTTCTCAGCGGAGTGTGCAGCCAGCCCGAATACCGCGGAATGGGTGCTGTAAGGGCGATCTTTGATGAAGTGGGCAGAACTGCCGTCGAAAACGACATTACGGTAGGTTTTCTTGCTCCGTTCTCAATCGCTTATTATGAGAAATTCGGCTATGCAAATCTCAACCGTACTTTTGCAATCAGAGTGCCTTTTCACAATCTCGGACACATCCCGCATAATAACGATGTTGAACTTTATACGGGTGAACAGCTTGAAGAACTGTGCGAACTGCATAACAAATGCGTTTTCACGGAAAACCTTATGACAATCAGAGATGATAAAAAGCATTTCTGCGACAAGCCTATTGAAAACGCAGATTACACATACATTCACCGCGACGCTTTCGGCGAAGCCGACGGATATGTACGTTTCAGGATAAAACGTCCCGACGAGCTTGTTGCAGAAGAGTTGTTTGTGTTAACACCTGA
>JBGVNA010000232.1:0-11399 GCA_045125175.1 Acutalibacteraceae bacterium | reverse complement strand
CAGCAGGCAAGCTGTGCCGTTTTGATTTCCTCCTTGCTCGGAAACTCAAGCCTTACATCCTTTTCTTTATCTTTTTTCTTCATTTGTGCCTCCTTACAATTAATAGTTGTACTATTGATTATAGTGAACATTTGTTCTTTTGTCAAGATAAAATTTATATTTTTTAATTTTCGCTTGACTTTTTTAATAGTTTCGCTCATAATATTGTTATAAGATGTTTTTTACAAACGAGGTATACAAATGAACATAATAAGAGAATTAAGGAAAGAAAAAGGCATATCTCAAAAGCGCCTTGCGGACCTCTGCTGCGTTCATCAAACCGCCGTAAGCCAGTGGGAAAACGGAAGAACAATGCCCGACAGAAACAGCCTTCAGCTTCTTGCTCAGGTGTTCGGAGTTTCGGTTGAACTTCTTCTCGGATTGGAAAAACCAAAGGATAAAAACCGAATTCCCGGCTTTGAGCGCATAAGCGCAGAGAAAGCCGAAGAACGTCTTGGTGAAATAGATTATTTTGCCCTCAATGTTACAGACGCAAGTATGTCGCCTGCCCTGCAGCTTGATGATACGGTTATAATCAGCCGCCGTCAGGAGGTGCGCAGCGGCGATATCGCCGCCGTTTCCGTCGGTTTGGGTGATGTATTCATAAAAAGAGTAATAAAAAAAGGCACAAGCCTTTTGCTTGTGCCTGAAAATCCTTCTTTTGAGCCTATGCTGTTTTCTGAGGAAGAAATTAACGCTCTTCCCGTAACTGTTCTCGGCAAGGTTGTTGAGCTTCGCCGAAAATTTTAAATCAGGATGCCATCATGTTGAGTGCGGTCGAAAGCTGATTATCCTGCTCAAGAGTGAGCAATTCAAGATTTGAAGCTGTTCCTGCAGTAAGAGTTACTTCAACCGTAGGCTCAACTCCGACCTTATCGTACACAGCAGATGCTCCGCCTTTAGGTTCAACAAGCGCAACGGTGAGAAGAACCGCACCGCCGTCTTCAAGAGCAAAAAGCTCCTGCATCGTGCCGACACCCGCCGTTTTTGTGCCGATAATGTGAGCCTGACTGATATCTCGCATATCGCAGGCAAAAAGCTCGGCAGGTCCGCTTGTTCCGCTGTTTATCAGAACAGCAAATGGCATTGTTATATTGCTGTTTTCTGCGGTATAAATCTTATCTTTATAAACATTTCCGTTTTTATCCTTGGCGACGGCAATGTTATCCGAAATTGCGGGCACAATAACGTCAATCACCTGCGCCGCATAGTCGATTGTGCCGCTTGTTGTGTTTCGGACATCAAAAACAAGACTTTCCGCACCGTTTTCAATAAGCTTTTCTGCTGCCGCCTTGAATTCCGAGGCGGTATTTTTATAGAATCCTGTGATTCTGATATATCCTACGTTTCCGTAAATATTGCTTCTGACGCTCGGAATCGAAAAACCGAGCATTGTTTCGGCAACCTTTGTTTCGCCATCCCTTTCATATTCGATTGAAACGGATGAAAGCAAGCTGCCGTAAAGCGAATTCTGAAGCTGAGCATAATTGCTCATTGTTACGGTTGTGTTATCGATTGCCGTTATTACATCAAGCGCCTTAAGCCCCGCTTTCTCCGCAGGTGAGTTTTCGTAAACATAAGTAATCACGAATTCTCCGCTTTGATAATTATAAGCGGTTTCAACGCCTACACCCGTAACGCCGCCCTCAAGCATCGCAGTATATGAAGCATACTCCGACGCATTGAGATAAGCACTGTTATAATCTCCGAGACCGTTGACATAACCTTCCGTAAGCGCTGCATTCAGATTGCTTTGGTCGCTGACCGAGCCGTAAAAATAGTTGGAAACAATCTGACTTATTTCATCAACCGACTGATACGCCTGAGAGCGTTGGGAAATATTATTCATAATGCCGCTGAAAATCTGCTTTGAAGCAACCATTGTTACGGCAAAGGTTGCAGTTACGGATATGATTATCAGCGAAATACACAGACCGAGTGAAATTTTTTTATTCATAAACGGTCTTCCTTTCTTTAGAAATAAAGGCGGCTGAAAATGCCGCCTTTAATAATATTAGGGTTTTGAAACATAATTCAGCGGATTAACTCTGCTGACATCGCCGTTGGACTGTTTAATTCTGACTTCAAAGTGAAGATGGGGACCTGTTGTATTACCCGTATCACCGATGAGTCCGATTTCCTCGCCCTTCTGAACAACATCACCCTTGCTGACATAAAGCCTCTGGGCATGTGCATAGAGAGTGTGCTTACCGTCACCGTGGTCGATAATGCAGTAGTTACCGAAGCCGTAATTCCAGTTACCGTCATTAAGAGCAAGGATAACCACACCGCCCTGAGCCGCACGGAAGGGTGAGCCCTTGGTTGTAACATCCGTTCTGACGATATCAATACCGCCGTGGAAGCTTCCGTCGCTGTAGGCGGGATAGGTAGCGGTCAGCCTTGTTGAACCCGGAACAGGCCACATCATCTCGCCGTCATTGTTATATTCTTCGTCAGGCTCGTCCTCAACAGTTGAGCCGTCAGACTTGATTGCAGCTTCAATCTGAGCTTCAAGAGCTTCACGCTCAGCCTCCATGCGCTTGATGGCAGCTTTATAAGCATCGCTGTCCTTATCGAGGTCTTTAAGAAGATATTTTACCTCGTTCTGCTTTGCGGAAACAGCGCTCTTTTTATCTTCCTGAACCTCCTTGCTGTTTTCAAGGTCAACCTGCTTATCGCTCAAATCTGTCATCTGATTATTGAGAGAAACCTCTTTTTCTTCAAGAGTAACCTTTTTCTCTTCAAGCTCAGTCTGCAAAGAATTAAGCTCTGTAATTTTTCCTGAAAGCTCGGCAACAAGAGCAGCATCGTTTTCAGAAACTCTGGTTACAAGCTCTTTCCTTGCAAAGAAAGATGAAATATCATCGCTGGAAAGAAGAATTTCTATTGTTGAGCCGCCACCGCCGGACATATAGTTTTCACGGATTCTTGCAAGAAGCATGTCCTCGGTTTCCTCCATTAGAGCCTGCGTATCGGCTATCTGAAGAAGAATTTCTTCTTTTTGAATATTTATTTCATTAATATCATTTGTAGTTGTTGTTATATCATTCTGCAGAGAATCAATATCATTATTGAGAATATCTATGCTTTCGTCAAGCAAATCAAGCTGATTATTTATTTTATCTATCTGGCCGTTAAGGTCATCAAGCTTTTGCTCGTTTGTTTTGATTTCATCCTGAACTTCATCAAGCTTTTCCTGATTTTCAAGAATATCCTTTTCAATTTGCTCATATTCGGCGTTAAGCTCTTCAAGAGTTTTTTCTGCCGATGCATGAGGCATAATCATAACGGAAAGCGCACAAACCAATGCAAGAGCCAGACAAAGAAGCTTTTTCTTTTTGCTTATTTTAGTCTTCAAGCTCAACAAACTTCCTTTCCTTAAGATATTTTCTTATCGACGTTGCACTGCCGAAGATACCCGTGAAAATGCCTATACCGACAAAGGCCGCAACAAGATAAAGAGCATAATCAAGGAAATTAACCTGAACTTCTCCGCCAAGACCCGAAAGCATAGCCGAGAATGAGCCGAGCGCCAATTCATAAATACCCCATACTGCGCCCGTTGCAAGAATGCCGGCTATGATTCCGATTATGATGCCTTCAACCATGAAAGGCATGCGGATAAACGAATTTGTTGCGCCGACGCTTTTCATAATGCTT
The DNA here is from genome assembly GCA_045125175.1 of Acutalibacteraceae bacterium. Classification (GTDB taxonomy): domain Bacteria; phylum Bacillota; class Clostridia; order Oscillospirales; family Acutalibacteraceae; genus CAG-177. The sequence continues at coordinate 7,700 of JBGVNA010000232.1, read as the reverse complement.
ATTTCAAGGCGACGGCTGAACATTGTTACTTTAATTGTATTCGAAATAATGAAAAGCGAAACAATAAGCAGCAACAAAATTATACCGATACTTATATATGTTACGGAATTTCTGATTCCCTCAAGCTGCCTTGCAAGGGAGCTGTTTTCATATACTCTCTCAATACCGCTGAGCTTTTTGATTTCATTTGCAACACCGTCAAAGCCTGCCATATCGGCAACCGTCACTTTGTAAGCATCGGGCAGCGGATTCTCATCAAGACCGCTGAGATAATTGCGAAGATTTTCATCCATTTCGGAAAGAATTTCTTCATAAGCATCCTCTTTTTTTACTGCTTCAACGGAATCAATGTTATCAAGCGAACGAAGATGGCTGCCGAGAGCCATATAATCATATTCCGAGCTTTCCATATCGGCATAAACCATAATTACGTTTTCAGATTCAATATTTGAAATAAAAGCTTCAATATTCACAAGAATCATAAACGCGATGCCTATAAGCATAAGGCAGCTGAAAAGAACGGTTACCGAAGCGATTGACATAAGCTTGTTAACCTTAAGATTGCGGAAGCCTTCTTTGATAAGATATTTTAAGTTGCCCATCAATTCTCGCCTCCCGCAACAATAAATTCTTCAGCCGATTCAGACACCTGAACCGAATTATCCTGCGCATATGCGGAATAATCCTCTTCGGGAGGAACAACATATTCATTTTCTATTTCGCTGACAGGGTTTATATGAGAAGTTGCCGCTTCTCTGACAAGAGTTCCGCCGTCTGAAACAACGGTTCCCTTATCAAGAATAATAACACGCTTATCAAAGCAGCGCACAAGGCTGTGCTCATGAGTAACCATGATAACGGTTGTTCCGGCTTCGTTAAGGCGCATAAGCAGATCAACGATCTCATAGCTCATCTGCGGGTCAACGTTACCCGTAGGCTCGTCCGCAATGATGATTTCGGCGTTGTTTGCAAGTGCTCTTGCAAGAGCAACTCTCTGCTGCTCGCCGCCCGAAAGCTCCTGCGGATAGCATCTCGCCTTCTCATTAAGACCCATAAGGCTGAGAACATAGGGAACTCTGCGGCGAATCTTCTTTTCTTTGGTTCCGATAACACGCATTGCAAATGCTACGTTATCAAAAACTGTCATGTTGGGAATAAGCCTGAAATCCTGAAAAACTATGCCGAGAGTACGGCGGAATTTAGGGATATCCCTCTTTTTTATCTTTGTTAAATCGACATCGTCAACAACGATTGAACCTGTTGAGGGCACTTCTTCTCTCATCATCAGCTTAAGGAATGTGCTTTTACCCGCACCCGAAGAGCCGACTACAAACACGAATTCGCCCTTGTCGATAGTAAGGTTTATATCTTTTAAAGCATGAGTGCCGTTATCATACTTTTTTGAAACATTGGTAAACTGAATCACAGTATCATATCCTTAAAAAATTTTTGGGCAGATATCGAAACTTGACGTCCTTGTAATTTAAACAACATTAATATTTAACCGGCTTTGCATCAAGGTATTTCTTAACCATAAGAGCTACTTTGAAAACAATTGCATCATCAAATTCTCTCAGGTCAAGACCTGTGAGCTTCTTGATTTTTTCAAGTCTGTAAACAAGAGTGTTTCTGTGAACAAACAGCTTTCTTGAGGTTTCGGAAACGTTGAGATTATTCTCAAAGAAACGTTGGATTGTAAACAGAGTTTCATGGTCAAGGCTTTCAATCGAGCCTCTCTTGAACACTTCTCTGAGGAACATGTCGCAAAGAGTTGTGGGAAGCTGATAGATAAGTCTTGCAATGCCGAGATTTTCATAGCTGACAATTGTTTTTTCGGTATCGAAAACCTTTCCTACTTCAAGGGCAATCTGTGCTTCCTTGAACGAACGTGCAAGGTCCTTGATTCCCTCAATGGTTGTACCGATACCGACAAGAACATGGGTATAAAGCTCGGTGCTCAACGAATCAGAAATTGAGCGTGCAAGCTTTTCAAGGTCTTTTGTTTCGATGTTGCTGCGTACTTCTTTCACGATAGCGATATCGTGCTCATTTATGTTGATAACGAAATCTTTGTTCTTATCGGGGAAAAGATTCTGAACGGTATCAAACACCGCAGCATCGTTATGGTCGGTAATTCTTATGAGGAGAACAACTCTTGTTGCCTCCGCATTGAAACGAAGCTCTCTTGATTTGAGATAAATGTCGCCGGGAAGAATATTATCAAGAATGACATTTTTAATAAAATTGCCCCTGTCAAACTTTTCTTCATAATATTGCTTGAGATTTTCGAGCGAAACACAGCAAACTGCCGCAAATCTGCCTGCGAGCTCATCTGTTCCGTCAACAAATACCGCATATTCAGTCTGAATATGTGAATCGAAATTGCAAAAAGTATATCCGTTGATATAGTGAAGCTCGTTATCCGCAAAAACATCGTTTGCAGTTGAGATAACCTCGCCAATCTTGCTCAGCTCGCTGCAAGCAATAATGGTTCCCGTTTCGTCAATTACGCCCAGAGTTCTTCCCACTGCATCACGCATCTGATGAACAAGACCCTGAAAAATTCTGTTAGACATAATTATTACCCCTCATTTGATTTGTTTTGACTTCATTATGAATTTATACAAAATGACCATTGGGACATATACATTTTACACAATGAGCCGATATTTTGCAATAGAAATCTTCGGTTTTTTTCAATATTTTTTTGAATTTATTGTGAATTTCGAGCTGTTTTTATTTATTTTTACCAAAATTTTGAATATTTAAAGCGTTAAAAGTCTTTGTTTAACATGACAAACAGCAAGGGCATTTTTCTGAAAAAACAGCAAAAAAACGACCTTCGGTTTGGTAATTTTAACTGCATAAACCCTTGACTTACAAGGAATTGAGCAGATTTTAGGCAAAAAACACAAAGCACTGTTTGGTCAAAAATATGATTGTTGCAAACCGACAAAAACGCCGTCGGAATTTTAGGCATTTTTACTTAGCCGAGATAAAAATTACACTGTATATATGCACACCGTTTCATGGAATACTATATATGCAGTTTGAAACAACCGCATATCATTGTTCTTTTATGGAATAATAACGTGAAAGTTACAAAAAAATTACGAAAATATGACATATTTTTTTAATTAAGGTCTTTTCAAACATTAAAATTGATGTTATAATACTTTAGATTTAGATACTTACCTTGATTTATCATATATAAAATTGACGAAAGAGGGTAACTCTCTTGGAGAAATTCATAATCAACGGCGGCACTCCCCTTTGCGGCGAAGTTGAAATAAGCGGAGCCAAAAATGCCGCGCTTGCGATTATCCCTGCTGCGATTCTTTCGCAGGATGTTTGTGTGATTGAGAATCTCCCCTGTTCCATCAGCGACGTAAGCTACATGATGAAGATTCTCAAGCATATCGGCGCAAAAGTCAAGCTCATCAACAAAAACACAATTGAAATAGATTCACGTCATGTTGATTCTTATGTTATTTCACATGATATGACAAAGCACCTGCGTGCATCATATTATTTTATCGGCGCACTTTTAGGCAGATTTTCAAGAGCAAAGGTTGCCATGCCCGGCGGCTGCTATCTCGGCGCAAGACCCATTGACCAGCACATCAAAGGCTTTGAGCTTCTCGGTGCAACTGTTTCGGTTGAAGACAACGCAACAGTTGAAGCTGAGGCAAACAAGCTTATCGGCAGCCCGATTTATCTTGATATGGTATCTGTCGGCGCAACGGTTAACATTCTTCTTGCTGCAGTTAAGGCAGAGGGTCTTACGGTTATTGAAAACGCCGCAAAAGAACCCCACATTGTTGACCTCGCAAACTTCCTTAACTCAATGGGCGCAGATATCAGAGGCGCAGGAACTGACGTTATTAAGGTAAGAGGCGTTGAACAGCTTCACGGCTGCACATATTCAATCATCCCCGACCAGATTGAAGCAGGCACATACATGGTTGCCGCTGCCGCAACAAAAGGCAATGTCCTCATTAAAAATGTTATCCCCAAACATCTTGAATCAATTTCAACAAAGCTCATCGAATGCGGTGCGGTTGTTGAAGAATTTGACGATGCCGTAAGAGTTTCTCTTGATAAACGCCCCGGCAAATGCACGGTAAAAACCATGCCTCACCCCGGTTTTCCGACCGACATGCAGCCTCAGATGGCAGTTCTTCTTGCTCTTGCTGACGGCACAAGCATTATTTCAGAAAGCATCTGGTCAAACCGTTTCCGTTATGCTGAGCAGCTTAACAGAATGGGTGCAGATATCAAGGCTGACGGTCAGCTTGCCGTTATCCAGGGCGTTGAGCAGCTCAAGGGAGCACCCGTTAAAGCGGATGACCTCAGAGCAGGTGCAGCAATGATTATTGCAGGCCTTGCAGCTAACGGAACAACCGAAATCGAAGATATTCTTCATATCGACAGAGGTTACGAAGAGGTTGTTGAAAAATTCAGAGGTCTCGGTGCAGACATAAAACGTGTTTTCTGTCCTGAGCCCAACAGTCTTACCAACGCAGGCTGATAATATAATTGTATAATAAAAAGGCTGTTCTCAACGGACAGCCTTTTGGTTTAAGAAGGTTTCATATGGCAAAGTTTTGTTCGTTATTTTCATCAAGCAGCGGCAACAGCACTTATATAGGCTGCTCACAGGGCGGAATACTCATTGATGTCGGCGTCAGCGCAAAAAAGACTGCCGATGCATTAAACAATATCGGAGTTGACCCCGATTCAATTGCCGCAATCTTTGTTACCCATGAACATACCGACCACATAAACGGCATAAGAGTTTTTGCCGAGCGTCACGGAATAAAAGTCTATTCATCAGCAGGCACTCTTGAGGGTATGGAAGAAGCAGGAGTTATAACCCCTAAAGTTTTTGCAGATGCTATTCCATGGGACGGAATTGAAGCGGGCGGAATGTTTATCCGACCGTTTAAGACGCCTCATGACAGCCGTGAAAGCACCGGCTACACCGTCGTCACTCCCGACGGAAAACGCATCGCAGTTGCAACGGATATCGGTCAGATAACCGATACAATTATGGACTCCGTTTTTGGTTGCGATTTAATTTTACTTGAATCCAATCACGATGTGGGTATGCTGCGAAACGGGCCTTATCCTTATTTTCTCAAGCAAAGAATTCTTTCAAATCACGGCCATCTTTCAAACGAAAGCTGCGCAGAAACAGCAGTGAAGCTCATGGAATCGGGAACAACACGCTTTGTGCTCGGGCATCTCAGCAAAGAGAACAATATTCCCGCACTCGCATTTGAAACAACAAGAGCTGCAATGAAAATGGCCGGAGCCGTTGAAAACATTGACTATCTGCTCAGCGTTGCAGGCGATAACAATCCTGTTATTGCGCTTTGATTACCCCTCGGCTTCAGTTGAAGCAACAGTAGTCAAATGCCGCATTTCATCCGGATATGACTCGTCAAAAATATCATAAACTCTTTTGTATTCGCCGCTTTCGCTGTCTTTTACAACAGTTGCTTTGTTCTTATTAAGAAATTCAACGAGATCATACATATCAATCCATATCTGATTTGTTCCCTCTTTTTGCACCTCATTAAAAATGAGCTGCATGCCGAGATGAAGATGAGGAACGGTCATTCCGTTTATATTTTCTTCAGTGGAATACCCCGTCATCCCGAGATAACCGATAACCTCGCCTGCCTTGACCTGCGAGCCGATTTCAAGCCCATCTTTATAAGGCTTATTGCGCCGCAGATGGGCGTAATAATAGGAACGCTTCCCGTCAAAGCTGCGTATGGCAATCCGCCATCCGCCGTATTGATTCCAGCCTATCGCTTCAACCGTTCCGCCCTCAATCGCAACAATCGGCGTGCCGATAGATCCCATCAGATCGTTGCCGAGATGGCGGCGTTTATAACCGTATGAACGGCTGTCGCCAAAATCATCATAATGGCTGAACCAAAAGCCCTCTGCTATGGGAGAATAGGCTTTCAATCCGTAGCCCTCAACAACTTTTACGCCGCCGTTCCCGTCAGGAGCAACCTTGGTATATTCACCGATAAGTCCCGAAAGCACGGCACCGTATGCCTCTTTATAAAACGAATAATATTTATTGCCGCTCATCAGCTTATCGGGCGTTAAATCATCGCCGAGCACATCCACAAATTTATCAAGCTGTGAGCGTTTGTAATTGCTCCAATTGCCGCCGTTTTTGCATGCAAGATATGAAAGCGTGTCTATCCATGAAAGATGACGGTCGGTGCCGTAGGTATTGATATCAAGCTCCATCGTGTCGCATAAAGCACGATATGTAACCGAAAAATCAACCCATTTTATATATTTTTCGGTTGTTTCGCTTTCGGTCCGGCCCGTCACGGCAGCATCGGAAACTGTTTTTACAATATGCACACCGCCGACACAGCAAACTATCATAAACAGGCAGAAAGCAAGCAAAATCAGCCTATCTTTAAGCATTTTCATCAAATCACTCCATTTATACAAAAATATGTTTTTGGCCGCATTTTAATGACGGAGGATAATAATGATTAACATTAATATAATCTGCATCGGGAAGCTCAAAGAAGACTATCTGCGCATGGCTTGCGCTGAATATGAAAAGAGGCTCGGCGCATTCTGTAAGCTGAAAATAACCGAGCTTGCTCCCGCAAGACTTCCCGAAAATCCGAACGATGCTCAGATTGAGGCTGCGCTGAATGACGAATGCGAAAGAATTCTTGCCAAGATTTCGGCAAATGAAGCAGTTTTTGCGCTATGCATCGAGGGCAAGGAGCTTTCTTCGGAAAACTTTTCAAAAGAAATAGAAAAATGCGCTGTTTCAGGCTTCGGCTCGCTGTGTTTCGTCATCGGCGGGTCGCACGGATTATCTCCTGCAGTCAAGAGCAGAGCAAAATTCAGGCTATCCATGAGCCCTATGACCTTTCCGCATCAGCTTGCGAGAGTTATGCTGCTTGAGCAGATTTACCGTGCATTCATGATATCAAACGGCGGAAAATATCATAAATAAAGCGTTTTTGTTCAAATTCGGTTCAAAAAAATTTGTTAGTTTTGCACCCTTTTTGCCGAAGATTTTTGTAATTTTGTTCAGTTTACCAAATCTTTCAAAAATAAAAAAAATTAATCAAAAAACTGTTGCATATTTCCTTAAAAATGTATAAAATAGATACGGTCAAAATTTTATTAAAATTTTTGGAGGTAATTCACTATGGCAGTTAAAGTTGCAATTAACGGTTTCGGCCGCATCGGTCGTCTTGCTTTCCGTCAGATGTTCGGCGCAGAAGGCTACGAAATCGTTGCTATCAACGACCTTACAAACCCCGCAATGCTCGCTCACCTTCTCAAGTACGATACAGCTCAGGGCAGATACGCTCTTGCTGACACAGTAGTTGCAGGCGAAGACAGCATCACAGTTGACGGTAAGGAAATCAAAATCTATGCTAAGGCTAACGCTGCAGAGCTCCCCTGGGGCGAAATCGGCGTTGACGTAGTTCTTGAATGCACAGGCTTCTACACCTCAAAGGCTAAGAGCCAGGCTCACATTGATGCAGGTGCAAAGAAAGTTGTTATTTCTGCTCCCGCAGGCAACGACCTTCCCACAATCGTTTACAGCGTAAACGAAGGCACTCTCACAGCTGACGACACAATCATCTCAGCAGCATCATGCACAACAAACTGCCTTGCTCCCATGGCAAAGG
>JBGVNA010000231.1:0-9113 GCA_045125175.1 Acutalibacteraceae bacterium | reverse complement strand
TACGTTTTTTAAACCGCCGAATGAAGGTCCGCCGAAACGGGCGAGCAGCATATGCGCATCAACGGTCTGGTTAAGCAAAGCATTGGCAAGGTCAAGGTTGCTTTCGGGCTTGAGATGGGTAGCGTTATAGCGTGCATCATCGCAGCTTGTGAAATCCGCAAGCCGTTCAAGTACCTTGTCAAATTCAAGTGACTTTGCATGTTTATCGAATAAATTCATTAATAATCCTCTTTTGTTTCCCCTGCGGTTTCTTCGTTCGTTTCGGATGTTTCAACGTCGGTTGGTTCCTCTGTAACGTTTATGAATTCCGTTACGGTGTCGCCGTTTTCATCTGTAACCTCTTCGCCGTCCTCGTCGGTTACAGGCACTGCAGTGGTCAGCGGAGCGGTTGCTTCTGTTGTTTCGGGAGCGGTTGTTGCTTCAGGCTCTGTTTCACTGCGTTTAGTGGTTCCGATAACTTTCTGACCGTCAACAGCCTGAATTGAAGAAACATACATTCCTCCGTCACGTTCGCGCAGGGTTATTTTCATGTATTTATCGGGTTCGGGGGCGGCATATTCACCGTCTGAAATCTGAACCCAGGCTTTGTTGCCTATGTAGCCTACGCTGAGAATAAGGGAACTGCCCTGCTTCTCAATTTCATAGACCTTGGGTGTGTAAGCCGATTCAATGCCCGTAATGGGGAGAATATAGCTTTTGAGAGCCGCATCGTAGGTGATGTCATATTCACTCATGTCAATTGACGAGTGCAATGAGGCGATATCAATTTCCGTGCCGAAAAGGCTGATGAAAAATTGCTCAATATCTGTCTGAGGAACAACAATACCAATGTTTTCACCCTCGGAATAGGGGTATTTATCCGCACCGTCCTCGCTCATGAGCAAAGCCCATACAGCACTGTTGAGAAGCTGTGAAACATCTGCCTGGGTGAGGTCGTCGAACGGGTCGGGGTCAAACATAACAACGGGGGTGAGCATTTTTTCGTATTCCGCTTTTTCTGACGCATTGTCAGTAAGATTGTTTATTGTATCTGCCGAAAATTTAATAACGGTTATTAAGCCGATAACAGCAAGAACGCCTGCAACTATGCCTATAGGGAAAGCAAGCCTGTTTTTCTTTGCCTTAGCCATTAATATACCTCCGATTATCTGATCTGACCGTTGCCGCTGATTACATATTTGGAGCTTACCATGTGTACAATTCCGAGAGGCCCTCTTGCATGAAGCTTCTGGGTCGAAATTCCGATTTCTGCGCCGAAGCCGAATTCGCCGCCGTCGGTGAATCTTGTTGATGCGTTAACATAAACTGCAGCGGCATCAACCTCTGCCTTGAATTTTTCTGCGGCTGCGTAGCTGTCGGTAACTATTGCTTCGCTGTGACCCGTGCCGTATTTTGCGATGTGTGCGATGGCTTCGTCGATACCATCTACTACCTTTGCGCTGATTTTATAATCAAGATATTCCGTTGCCCAGTCATCTTCCGTTGCGGGAACGGCATAGGGGAGAATTTCGCAAACCGCTTCATCTCCTCTGATTTCAACATTCTTTTCTTTGAGCTTTTCGCCGATTGCAATGAGAGCGACCTCGGCAATGTCACGGTGGATAAGCATACCCTCGCATGCATTGCATACGGAAACTCTTGATGCTTTTGCATTTGCAACAATTTCGGCCGCCATGTCAATATCAGCATCGCAGTCAACATAAACATGGCAGTTGCCGACACCCGTTTCAATAACAGGAACGGTTGCATTTTCAACAACAGAACGGATAAGACCTGCGCCGCCTCTGGGAATAAGCAGGTCGACATAGCCGTTAAGGCGCATAAGCTCGGTTGCGGCTTCTCTCGAAATGTTATCAATAAGAATAATGCAGTCCTCGGGTAATCCCGATTCTGCAAGAGCATTTCTCATAACAGCTGCAACAGCCTTGTTTGAATTGATGGCTTCTTTGCCGCCTTTAAGAATAACGGAATTACCTGCCTTTAGGCATATCGCCGCAGCATCGGCTGTAACATTTGGCCTTGCTTCGAAAATAACGGCAATAACGCCGATTGGAACACAGATTTTTTCAATTTTCATTCCGTTGGGTCTTGTTTCGCCCCAAAGCACTTTGCCGACGGGATTTTCGCTTGCGGCAACCTGACGCATGCCGTCTGCCATGCCTGAAATCCTTGACTGAGTAAGTGTGAGTCTGTCAATCATCGCCTCGGAAATGCCCGCATCTGCCGCAGCTCTGATGTCCTTTGAATTTTCTTCAAGAATATATTGCGAATTCTTTTCAAGGGCGGCGGCAATGGCATTAAGCGCCTTGTCAATGGTTGCTCCGCCTGCTTTTGCAAGGATTCTCTGCGCCGCCTTTGAGCGTGCGCCTATGTTAATCATGTCACTCATTTGTTTTCCCCCTGTGCCTTGAAGAGTGTTCCTATCTGTCTGCCGTCAACGAGCTTGTATATTTCCTCGGGGTCTGAACCGTTCATAACAACGGTGTCAATGCCCGCTGCGGTTGCAATTTGTGCAGCGTGAAGCTTTGTTATCATTCCGCCCGTACCTCGGCTTGTTCCGCTGCCTCCTGCAAGGGCAAGAATATCATCGGTTATTGCATCAACGGAGTGAATAAGCACGGCGTTTTCGTCCTCTCTCGGGTTTGCGCTGAAAAGGCCGTCAATATCTGTAAGAATAATAAGGGTATCCGCCTCAACGATTTTTGCAACGTGCGCCGAAAGGCTGTCATTATCTCCGAAAACAATTTCATCAACGGCAACGCTGTCGTTCTCGTTAATAATGGGAATTGCACCGTATTCAAAAAGCTTCATAAACGAATTATGAAGATTACGGTGGCGTTCTTCATCGTCAAAGTCATCCTTTGTAACAAGAAGCTGACCCGTGATGTTGCCGTATTCGCCGAAGAATTTATCATAAAGGAACATAAGCTCACACTGACCGACTGTTGCAGCAGCCTGCCTGCCCGGAGTGTCGTGCGGTCTTTCTTTAAGACCGAGCTTGCCTACGCCTACGCCGATTGCGCCCGAGGTAACAAGGGCTACTTCGATGCCTGCGTTTTTCAGGTCGCTGAGAACCTGAGCAAGCTTTGACATGCGGCGAAGATTTATTTTACCTGTGTCATAGGTCAGCGTTGAAGTTCCGACCTTAACAACGATTCTGTTAATATCTTTTTTGTTTATCATTTCAATACATCCTTAGCTGTTGAGAATTTCTTTATATGATTTTTCACTGCCGACATTTCCTGCCGTGCAGAGCGAAATTTTTGATATGTTGAGCAGCTTGGCAGCGGTTTCCTTAAGCTCATCAAGGGTTACCGCTCTGATTTTTGCGATAACCTCTTCTTCGGGTATAACCTTGCCGTAAAGCAAAACGCCTCTGCCGTTGCGTGAAGCAAGAGATGAAACGCTTTCAAGGCTCATAACAAAGCTTGCAACGGTCTGCTCCTTTGCACGCATGAGCTCTTTTTCGGTAACGGTCTCGGGAAAATCCGCAATGATTTTCAGTGCTTCCGCTATCGCTTTTTTCTCCGCTTTTTTGCTTAATCCCATGCAGACGATGAAAACACCCGTATCAAGATGCGAAACACTTGCGCAGTCAACGGAATAAACAAGACCGAGCTCTTCTCTTATGCGCTGAAACAGCCTTGATGATGATGCAGAGCCGAGAATTGATGATATGAGCGACACTGCATGGCGTCTTTCGTCGGTCAGTGAAATTCCCGGGAAGCCGAGAATAAGCTGATTTTGCATAAAATCTTTCTTAATCCGTGTTATTCCCGTGTGATATTCCGCAGAAACAGGGGATATTTCAAAGCCTGTGTTTTTTATCTGTGAAAAATATTTCTTGCATATTTCAATAGCAGCTTCTTCGTCAAAATTTCCGCTGAAGCTTATGACCGTGCGCTCCGGCACATAGAATTTTGCCATGTGCGCTTCAAGACTCTCTTTTGTAACAGCATCAACGGTTTTCGGAGTGCCGAGGATGTTGCTTGAAAGCATGCTGCCTGACCAGACGTTTTCATAATAAACATCGGCGCATAAATCCTCGGGGCTGTCCTCGTACATAGCGATTTCTTCTTTTATAACGCCTTTTTCAAGGTTTCTGTCATCTTTATCAAGCTTCGGATTCGTTATCATATCACAGATTATATCCAAAGCCTTCGGCATATGCTCCGAAAGGGTGTGTGCATAAAAGCAGGTCATTTCCTTTGCTGTATAAGCATTGAGAATGCCGCCGATTTCGTCCATTTCAACCGCAATGTCAAGAGCAGAGCGGGTTTTTGTGCCTCTGAAAAGCATATGCTCAATGAAATGGGATGTGCCCGCCGTTTCGGGAGTTTCAAAGCATGAGCCGCTTGCAACCCAAACACCCATTGAGCAGGTTTTTGCGTTGTCACTTTTTTGAATAACAATTCTTAATCCGTTATCAAGTTTTATAATTCTGGTTTTATCTGTCATTTATCAGCCCTGCTTGTTGTCAAAAATAAGTGTAATGCTGCCAAAGGTTATTTTGTCCCCTGTTTTGAGTAATTCCTTTTTTTCAAGCTTTTTGCCGTTAATTAAAACGTCTGTATCGGATTTAACACGGGTTATGTACCAACCGTTTTTTGCGCATATTATAACAGCACATATTCTTGAAACGGTAGGATAATTGAGAATTATATCGCAATTTTTATGGCGGCCAACCGAAGTTTCACGGCTTATGAGCGGAAAATTATCGCCGTTGACCGTGTTGACAAGCCTTGCCTTACCCAAAGAAGGCGGTCTGCGCTTGAGAAGCGCAGAAAGGCATAACGCAAGCACCGCAACCGCAAGCACGGGCAGTGAGTAATGCGATATTCTTAAAACAAAATCAAGCATACACTTCTCCTAATTATATTTAAAATATAATATCATTATAATATCAAAATGTCAACGGAATATTGACAATCGTATGCTCAGGGGGTAAAATAAATAATGGAATTTTATGCGTGACAAAAAGGATACGGAAGAATGAAAAATTATGATTTAGCCGTTATCGGCGGTTGCTCTGCAGGGCTCGTTGCGGCGATAAACGCAAAGCGTATTCAGCCGAAACTGAGTGTTGCTGTTATCGAAAAGCTTCCGAGAATAGGCAAAAAGCTTTTGGCAACAGGTAACGGCAAATGTAACATAACGAATATGCAGGCTCTTTATCACAGCTATGTGAACAGGGGCTTTGCCGAATACGCCCTTGAAAGCTACCCGCCTGAAAAAATTATTGAATTTTTTGCATCTCTCGGTCTGCTGACTTATTCTGATTCATGCGGCAGAGTTTATCCCGAAAGCAACATGGCGGCTTCCGTTGTTGATGCTCTGAGATTTGAGCTTGAACGGCTCGGGATTGATGTTTATTGCGACACTCCGGTAACGGAAATAAGAAAAGCTAAAAACGGATTTTCGGTTAACGGCGAATTCTTTTGCGAGAAAATTATTCTTGCGGCCGGGGGCAAGGCGTCGCCCCCGCAAGGGTCAGACGGCAGCGGATTTGCTCTTGCAAAATCTTTGGGTCATAAAATAACGCCGACTGTTCCTTCTCTTGTTCCGCTGAATGCATCGTCGGAAATTACAAGGCCGCTTAAGGGTGTGAGGGCAAGAAATGTTAACCTCACGCTTAAAGGTGATAAAATTCTGGCAAAAACTCAGGGAGAAATCCTTTTTACCGATTACGGTCTTTCGGGAATAGCGGCAATGGAGCTTGCAGCTCCTGCACAGAAATATATTGATGCTGTAAAGTGTAACCCCTTTACTTGTATTGATTTTTTGCCCGATATGGCATATAACGAGCTACTTGATTATCTGAAAAACCTCAATAAAATCAAAGGATTTTGCACTGTTGATAACTTCTTAACGGGAATTCTCCCGAAACCGCTTGGAATTGTAATTTGTAAAGCTTGTAAACTTTACAAGGCGGATAGATTGATTTCTTCACTCAGCGAAAAAGATCTGCGTTCTGTTGCTGAAAAAATCAAGAATTTTCCTCTCGAAATTACGGGAACAAGGGGATTTGTGAATGCTCAGGTGACGAGCGGCGGAATAAAAGTTGATGAAATAAATGAAAAAACAATGGAATCAAAGCTTTGCAAAAATCTTTATTTTGCAGGTGAAATAATTGATGTTGACGGCGGCTGCGGCGGCTTCAATCTTCAATGGGCGTGGGCATCGGGTATGCTTGCGGGAGAACTGAAATAATACCAAACGGAGAAAATATATGATAAAAATTAATGAAATAAAGCTTTCACTTGACAGTGACGAGGGCGAGCTTCGCAGAGCTGCCGCAAAAGCGCTCAGATGCAAGGAGAATAAAATAACAGGCTTGCAAATTGTCAAAAAAGCGGTTGATTCAAGGAAAAAAGATAACGTTCATTTTGTGTATAACGTTTGCGTAGAGGTGGATTCGGATGAAGCAGCGGTTGTTGCCCATGCTAAAAATCCCAAGGTTGAAACTGCTGTGCCTTATCGCTACGAAATGCCCGAAATCAGAAGAACGAGCACGCTCAGACCTATTATTGCAGGCTTCGGCCCTGCAGGATTTTTTGCGGCGCTTATTCTTGCAAGGGCAGGTCTTAAGCCTCTTGTTATTGAAAGAGGCGCAGATGTTGACACAAGAACAAGAGATGTAAACGGTTTTTGGACAACCCGTAAGCTTAACCCTGAGAGCAATGTTCAGTTCGGCGAAGGAGGAGCGGGAACTTTTTCGGACGGAAAACTCACAACTGGTATCAAAGACCCGCTTTGCCGAAAGGTTGTTGAGGAGCTTATAACTCACGGCGCACCGCCCGAAATCGGCTATTCTTCAACTCCGCATATCGGAACGGATAAGCTCGGTGCTGTTGTTAAAGCGTTCAGAGAAGAGATTATTTCTCTCGGCGGTGAGGTCCGTTTCGGTTGGAAGCTGACGGATCTGATAGTTGCAAACGGTGTTATTCAGGGTGTGACGGTTCAGAACCCAAACGGCGGAACCGAGGATATTGAAACGGATACTCTTTTGCTTTGTATAGGCCATTCGGCAAGGGATACCGTTGAAATGCTTTATAAAAAAGGAATAAATATTATTCAGAAGCCGTTCTCTGTCGGAGTGCGTATTGAGCATCCCAGAGAGATGATTGATAAGTCGCAATACGGCTCTTTTGCGGGGCATCCTGCGCTCGGTGCCGCAAACTATAAGCTTGCCTGCCACCCCGAACACGGCAGGGGAGCATACACTTTCTGCATGTGTCCCGGCGGAACAGTTGTTGCAGCCGCCTCCGAAGAAGGTCATGTTGTTGTTAACGGCATGAGTGAATATGCCCGTGACGGAGAAAACTCAAATGCCGCTCTGCTTGTGGGCATTGAACCCGAGCATTTCGGCAGTGACCATCCGCTTGCAGGCATTGAGCTTCAAAGAAAAATTGAGAAAATTGCGTTTGAAATCGGCGGCGGAGATTACAGCGCACCCTGCCAGACCATCGGCGATTTTCTTAACGGAACTCCGTCAAAAAAGCTTTCCTATGTTAAACCAACCTGTGCAACAGGTGTAACTCCGGGCGATATCCGCAAAGTATTACCCGAAAAGGTGACTGATGTTATGGCTCAGGCTATAATTAAAATGGATAAGAGCCTTAACGGCTTTGCGCTGCCCGACGGCGTGCTCACCGCTCCCGAAACCCGAAGCTCAGCTCCCGTGAGAATTCTGCGCGATGAGCTTTATCAGGCTAATATCAGAGGACTTTATCCTTGCGGCGAAGGTGCGGGCTATGCGGGCGGAATTGTTTCGGCCGCCGTTGACGGAATACGCTGCGCACATGCTGTGCTGATTGATGAAAGCGATGAGTGGTAATATGGAAACAAAACTTGAAAAGCTCAGCGATTTGCAGCTTGCAAAGAGAATTTCAAAATATATTTCAATGCTTCATAGCATAGCGGTAAGAGCGGAATATTATTCCGGCGGCAAATGCCCCGAAAAAGAACGCAATGAGCTGACGGCGGATTATATCAAAGTCCGTGATTTAATCCGTGAAGATGCGAGATATCTCAATTACGGCAGAGATAAAAAGGGCAGTACGCTTTTGTGGGATAAATATTTCCCGAGCGTCAGCGAAACTTCGGCATGGGGACTTTATGCCGACCCCGAGGGCGCGTTCAATAAGGAATATTTCAAAAGCATAAGCGAAGCCGAAAACCGCCTCACAAAATATTATTCATATGATTATTGGAGAATTATTGCAGAGGAATAGCAGGAGATAAACTTGAATTTTAAAAGGAGATGTGATTATGGGATTGTTAGACAAATTAAAAAACAAAATTTATGATAAGAAAAAGACTGAATTGTTAAGCATCGAGAAAACCAATGTTCTAGACGGCGTTGCATATGACGAAAAAAATTTGAAATTATTTTTATTATTGACCGATGGTGCTGATTGGCACGATGAATATAATCATTTAATAGCATTGCAAGAAAAAATTAATAACTATTTTGATTATATAGAAGGAAAACAGTATTTAGACACCTACCCTAATTCAAAAGTGGAAGAAGTGGAAATTCAGATAAAGTTTTTGTTTAAAGAAACCGAGAATTGCAAAAAGTTCCTGGAAATAGTGAAAAAAGCAGTTAATGAACTGTCAATAAAGACAACTGTTAATGTAGAAAGCGGAACAAAAGATACATATTAAAAAATAAATCCCGATTTGTCACAAGAGATAAAATTCATATAACCCCAAAAGACAAGGTGCGTTTGTGCCTTGTCTTTTTATCATATTTTCCGCCCCTTTATTCATATAATTGGTAAAAAACAATGCGGGGGAATTTAAATGGATTATGATTTTCAGGCTCCGTCATATCAGCGCACGGAGAGAGAGGAATACAGAAGCAGATTCAGATTTACCGATGAAGATGAGCCGAAAAGAAAAAACGGCGCAAGATTAAAAGAAAAAACAAAAACCGATTATCTCATCAGGTTGATACTTCTTCAGAGTGTGCTGTGCGTTCTGATAGTATCGGGCGTTTTTCTTGCATCCAAAATCAGCCCGACCTTTTATGTGAAAATGAAAGAGGATTACGGCAGAATAATGCAGAATGATATGTCTGCGGGTGAAATCGTTGAGCAGATAAAGGG
>JBGVNA010000230.1:0-4822 GCA_045125175.1 Acutalibacteraceae bacterium | reverse complement strand
CCGAGGTCATCAAAGCTTGCCATATCATTGATATCAAAGCTCATAACAACGGTTTCCGATTCACCGGGAGCAAGTAATTTGGTCTTTTTATATGCAGCAAGCTCTCTTGAAGGCTTGCCAAGCTTGCCCTGAGGGGCACTGTAATAAAGCTGAACAACCTCTTTGCCTGCAACATCACCTGTGTTTTTCACGGTAGCAACGGCAACAATTTTGCCCTCGCTTTCGCAGCAAACCTTGCCGCTGATTGAAAATGTTGTGTATGAAAGTCCGAATCCGAATGGATAACGAACATAATCCTTTGCACCGGGAATTGTTTCAAAATAACGGTAGCCAACATAGATATCATCAGAATAATCGATGAACTGAAAGCTCTCCCAGAACTCTTCTTTGCAGGGGTAATAATCATATGATTTTGTGATTGTATCAGTCATTTTACCTGAAGGGTTAACATCGCCGCAGAGGATATCTGCAATCGCCGAGCCGCCCTCCATGCCGCCCTGCCAACCGAAAAGGACAGCGGAAACTTCCTTTTTCTCTGCAAAATATTCGCAGTCAATTGTTGCACCCGAATTAATAACAATTATAACCTTTTTGAAAAGCTTGCAAACTTTATCGATAAGGTCTTTTTCAATATCCGAAAGATAATAGTCTCCGCCCTGAGGTCGGCGGTCAACACCTTCTGCTGAGAAGCGGCTGAGAGTAACAACCGCTGTTTCAGCCCATTCAGATGCCGATTTAATGAGATTTTCGGGCACTGCCGGCTCTTTAACGTGCATGCTTGCGAAGGTGTCATACGTCATATCGTCGCGCTTTGTGCAGAACTCCATGGCGTTAACAATATCCCACGTTGCATTTATCTGCTCCTGAGTGGGAATATGAACACTTTCAACTTCAACATATTCTTTATAAAAATCAACAAGAGGCATGTAAACAGCAGCTTTGCCTTCTTTTTCCTTCTCTTTGAAGCCCTCAAAAACATTGCGTATATAAGGAGTATGAACATCGCCGCTTCCGCCGCCGCCTTTTATGTATTCAATGGTAGCCTTGCCGAAAAGCGCAACCTTTTCGCCTTTCTTTAAAGGTAATGCTTCATCTTCGTTTTTAAGAAGCACCATACCCTCTGTTGCAGCTTTTCTTGAAAGTTGTGTGTGCTTTTTCGATGCCGTGCAGCATCTGCCGTCTTCGCCCAGCGGAATGCAGGGCTGATATCTGTATCTTGCGTATTTTTCCATTTTAATCCATCCTTTTTATTTCATCATACATAATCTTTTTTATTTTGCAGGAATTGAGCGGTGATTCATTATTGTTTGAATGGTAATATGCCACAAGGAAATAGTCCTCGCCCTCAATTATTGCCGGGTAGCAATAACCGTTATTCGGGTTATCTTCAAAAGCATAAACGCGGTCAAGGCTGAAGGTTTTGCCATCATCCTCACTCACAGCACAAACAAGCGGTGTTCTTCCCCAGACATTGCCGTCTGCATTAGGTCTTGTTGTGTAATTGGGAATAGGATTAAAAACCGCAACAGTAAAATTCCCTACCCTTTTCATCAGCAAAGGAGAATCGGGCGACGAGAAAAATCTGTTTGGTGACGGGGTTGACCAGCTTTCGCCGTTATCCTCCGAAAAACACTCAAACTGAAACCCCAGATCTGTTCGCGAAAAAGCATGAAGAACGCCGTCTTTGTGCTGATAAACTGTTGTTTCCTGCAAGCCTGTAACGCTTTTATCAGCAAAAGGAATATCCTGCCTTTCGGCAATTTCCCTCCATGTTCCGCCGTCATCATCGCTGGCAAAAATGCATTTTTTGCCGTGCCCGACAATTTCCGTTACACCGTTCACAAGCCTTGAATGATGATTGGCAGGGAGAAGTATTCTTCCGTTTTGAAGTGTGATTGCATGGTCATTTTCGATAACAAAATAATTAATGTTATCGTTAAAGAATTTTTGAGGCTGTGAAAAGGTTTTACCTTCATCCGAAGAGCGCGAAAAATACGGAATTCCGCTTTCATTTTCTTTTGCCTTTCGAAGGAAAACAATGCCGACATCGCCGTTATTCATTCTCAGAAGTGATGGACACATATAATTTCTTGAATTTTCATCATGAGTAAATAAAATTCTTTCATCTGCCCACGTTTCGCCTTCGTCATATGAAGTTAAAGCAGCAATATCTGCGGAGCATTCATCATGCCAGTCACTTCCCGAAAACTTTGAATAAACAAACAGTATTGCACCGTTTTTTAAACGCAGAAATGTTCCCTCACCGTTTCTCGGATTGCCGTCTTTTGCAGCTAAAAACAAGACTTCTCTACCGATTTTTTTCAAAATATCACCTTACAATCAATTGCATCCGCCAAAAATTTTACATTTAAGATTGCAGCCCGTAGGCGTTGCGGCGCAGCCGCCGAGAGCGGTTTCACGAAGCTCCGAGGGCAAACCCTTTCCTACACGATACATTGCATCGGACATTTCAGTAAACGGCACTGCCGCTTTGATACCCGCAAGAACCATTTCGGCGCTTGTAAGAGCATTTGATGCACCCGCCGCATTTCTGCTCTGGCAAGGCATTTCAACAAGACCTGCAATGGGATCACAGACTAAGCCGAGCATATTGCTGATTGTTATTGAAGCTGCATCAAGACACTGCTCGGGCGTGCCGCCCATCATCTCTGCAGCGGCCGCCGATGCCATTGCTGCGGCAGAACCGATTTCTGCCTGACAGCCTGCTTCAGCACCCGAAACAGATGCGTTTTTCATAAGCAGACAGCCTATTGCGCCTGCAGTAAATAAACCTTTCAGCAAATCTTCTTCACTAAGATCGAATTCTTCCTCAAGAGCAAAAAGAACTGCAGGAAGAACGCCTGCCGAGCCTGCAGTTGGTGCAGCAACGATAACACCCATTGAAGCATTGACCTCAAGCACAGCCTGAGAATAAATAAGTGCCTTTGTGAGCACATTTCCGCAAATTGATTTACCCTCGGCTCTTCTTTTTTCAAGCTTATTTGCTTCTCCGCCTATCATTCCGCCGATTGAACGGACAACCTCTGTAAGCGGATTGTGAGCGGATTTTCTCATGATTTCAAGGGATTTTTTCATTTTTGCATCGACATCATCTGCATTTGCTTCACCGTAAACAATTTCTCTCAGACGCATAATCTCGGATATGGGTTTGTTTTCTTTTTTGCATATTTCGAGCAGTTCTTCCGCTGTATTAAAATCCATAATCATCACCTTAACGCTTTATCAGCATTGTATCTTTAACAAACTTGTTCTTTTCAATTTCTTCAACGGTATTTTCCGTGATTTCCTCATCGGACTCAATAATCATATAAGCAATTCCACCCTTATTTTCACGGTAAACACGCAGATAAGCAATGTTAACATGGCATTTGCTCAGAACCGTTGTAACATTTGCAATTACACCGGGATGGTCTTTATGAACAACAATAAGAGAATGATATTCACCCGTGAACAGTACTTTAACGCCGTTTATTCTTGTTAATCTGACTTTACCTCCGCCGATTGATTCGCCTCTGACGGTGAGCTTTCTGCCTTCAACATCTTCAATTTCCATATCAACGGTGTTAGGGTGAACATCGGTTTCAACAGTGTTAGCAGTAAAAGAAAACTCAATCCCCTCTTTTTCTGCTATTTCAAATGAATCACGAATACGCACATCGTCTGTTTCAAAGCCCATCATTCCGCCGAGCAAAGCTCTGTCCGTGCCGTGACCCTGATATGTACGTGCAAATGAACCGTAGAGGGTAAAATGAACACTTTTTATTTTTGGGTGCATCATTCTCCACGCCAATCGTGCTATCGAAGCTGCACCGGCAGTATGTGAACTTGACGGACCGACCATGTTAGGTCCTATTACTTCAAAAACGCTGATAAAAGCCATGATCTTCTCCTTAAGATTTTATTCCGTAACTATTATATTTTATTATTCATTCAAAGTCAACCGAAACTGTTTAAAAGCATATAATGCTTTGAACGGAGGTGAAACTATGCCAAAGGTTTATTTAAGCCCTTCTACGCAAGAAGGCAATCTCACCATAACAGGCGGCACAGAAGAATACTATGCCAATCTGATTGCAGATGCGATAATACCTTATCTCGAGTCAAGCGGAATTGAATACGGAAGAAACACGCCGGATATGACGGCTTTATCATCCGCTCAGCAAGCCAACGCCGGGAACTATGATTTTTACCTTGCCATTCATTCAAACGCATCTGCCAAACCGTACGCAGGAAGAGTAAGAGGTGCTGAGGTTTATTATTATCCGGGCAGCGCAAACGGATTAAGAGCAGCAACTATTTTTGCTAATAACTATAAAGAAATTTATCCCATGCCTGAATTTGTTCAGATCATACCCTCGGAAACTCTTGTTGAACTGAACAAAACAAAAATGCCTGCAATTCTTTTTGAAACAGCATATCATGATAATCAGGAAGATTTTCAATGGCTTTCAAGCAATGTAAATAATATCGGCAGAAATTTTGCCATTTCTGTTGCCGATTATTTCGGAATGCCTTTTATTGAACCCGATGCATTTGCAAGCGGTGTTGTTACATTAAACAACGGCACACTTAATATAAGAAGAGGCCCAAGCAAAAACGCAGAAATTGCAGGCTCTCTTAACAACGGCGATATCGTTAAAATCCTTGAATCGGAAAACGGTTGGTACAGAATACGCTACGGCGATACAACGGGATATGTTGATGCAAGATTTATACGCGCTTTAACGTAAATAATTTGCCGGGTAATAATCCTCCCATATTTTTCATAACATTTATTGATATGTATATGGGAGGTCTTTAT
>JBGVNA010000229.1:0-5949 GCA_045125175.1 Acutalibacteraceae bacterium | reverse complement strand
CACAAAGGGTAACGTTGCTCTTTGGGGTTCGTTCGGATATGAGCTTGACCCCAACAAGTTCACCGATGAAGAAAAGAGAATTGTTAAACGTCAGGTCAAAGAATATCATAAATATTATGATGTTATTCATTTCGGCGACCTTTACAGACTTATAAGTCCCTTTGAAAACAATTTCCGCGCAGCATGGGAATTTGTTTCGGAGGATAAGAATGAGGCACTTCTGACCTGTGTTGTTATCAGCCGACCCGCTGATACTGCAATATTCATCAAGCTTAAGGGTCTTGACCCTGATAAATATTATGTTGATGAGGAAACCGATGAGGTATATTCAGGTGCGCTTCTCATGAATGCGGGTCTTTGCTTCCCGTGTGAAAGTGTTTCCGACGGCGCAAGCTTTATCAGATATTTCAAAGCTGTTGAATAAATTTTAAGGAGGAATTATTATGAAAATCTGTCCGCAATGCGGCACACCGCTTGAAGATGCAATGAAGTTTTGCACAACCTGCGGTGCGGTTACGGCATCTGCAGCCGAAAATGCTGACGAGCATGAAGCTAAGAGCAATGCAAACAACCGTGTCCCTTTCAACAACCCTTATACACAGCCCGACGGGCAGCCTTCGTTTGTTCCGCCGCCCACCATACCTGCCGCACCTTATGACCATACGGCAGATTTTGACCCGAGAGATATTTCCGATAATAAGGTTATAGCCATGCTTCTTTATCTTTCGGGAACAATTGGTATTATCATCGCTCTTCTCTCGCAGAATAATTCACCTTATGTTGCCTTTCATCTCAGGCAGGCACTTAAGATTCTGGTTACCACAACGCTTGTGACGATTGTGACGGCAGCTTTTTGCTGGACTTTTATTGTGCCGATTATCGGCGCAATTGCAATTGCGGCGTTGCTTGTTGTTAAGGTTATCTGCTTTGTGGATATCTGCAAAGGCAAAGCTAAGGAGCCTCCCATTATCCGAAGCCTTGATTTTCTTAAATAAGATGAAGAAAAACCCTCGGTCTCAAACCGAGGGTTTTCTGTTATTGTTTTTTAATAAGCTTTATTATTCCTGCAATTCCGGCTACGGCTCCTGCAACAACAGCAATCTCTTTTGCCGCTGTTACAACCTGCGAAACGCTTGTCGGTGCATATGAATAAAGCACAAACTTTGCTTTGTTATCAACTTTTTTTCCGCAAAGCTCGCCGAACGTAACGGTTTTTGTTTCGTATTTTCCGCATTCTTCAATGTTGAAAATTCTTACCCCTCTGTTATATCCGGGTCCGTAAACGTTGAAGCCTGCGCCCTGTGTATAACCGAGGTCAATTCCTTTGTATTTTGCAACAAAGCTGTTAATATGGTCGTGACCTACATAAAGACCGAGCATTTCGCCTTTTTCAAGGAATGCATCGATTTCACCGCTGTTTTCATAAGGTGCAGCAGGGGATTCGCCCATAAAATCTCGCAGACCGCTGTTGTGCGGGTCAAGCGTGTAGTATTCGTTTTTGTGGTCGCCGTATGCTCTTACAGCTCCTTTTGTGAAGCGGCGCACGGGTTTTATTACATCAAAATATTCCGGCGTAGGGATATGCTGAAAAGCGAGTGACGGCAACGGTGATTCATAAGAATCTCTTACCGAACGATACCACTCAATCTGATTTGCGTTAATGCCGCTGTAGCCGCCGCTTTCAGCTTTTGAATGTGTGTCAAACAGATATATAAGGAATTTGCCGTCTATGTTAAGGCAGAATGTGCCTTTATCATCTTCACTTGCCGCATCGGCATAAACAAACATCGGTGACTGCCTGTAAATTTCAAACTGTTCCGAGTTTTTTAAAGCAGCTTCACCGTCATGGTTGCCAAAGGTCATTGTGAAAGGTATTCTTCTTTCTTCAAGTGGCTTGATAAGTGTTTTTAATGTTGATTCAACATTCTTTTTGCCTTTTTCACCAAGATAAAAAGATGAATAACCTTTAATCTGATCGCCTGTGAAAACAACAAGGTCAGGTTTTTCGGCATCAAGCGCAGCTCCTATAAGCTTTATTGTGTCAGGCGAAACGGCAGGGATTTCCTGCGTGTCGGCAATCTGCATAATTTTGAATTTGCCGTTTTTAAAATTTAATTCTTTGTTCTGCATAATATCACCTGTTAAAAAACCGCCGAAGTTTGAGGGCTTCGGCGGCAAATAAATTATTTGTTTGTGATATGGCTCTCAAAACCGTATTTTGTAAGAAGATTGTGAATTCTGTCCTTGGGGTCAAGCAGACCGCTGATGGATTCATCGTGGTTAAGAGTGTCAATAATGTATGAGCAGTATTTTGAAACGTCAACACTTACATACCATTCTCTTGAAAGAAGTTCGGGTGTTGAATAAATAAGGTTGGTTGTGAAAACTTTATGGATAAGACCGTCGGCATATGCCTTGTCAAAGGTGTCAAGACCGTTGCAGAAAAGACCGAATGATGAGCAGATGAAAATTCTGTTTGCCTTAAGCTCCTTGAGCTTTGTTGCAACTTCAATCATTGAATCGCCTGATGAAATCATGTCGTCAATAATGATAACATCCTTGCCTTCAATGTTTGTGCCAAGGAATTCATGAGCAACAATGGGGTTTCTGCCGTCAACGATTACCGAGTAATCGCGGCGTTTATAGAACATACCGAGGTCAAGGCCGAGAACGTTGGAGAAATAAATGCAACGGCCCATACCGCCCTCGTCGGGTGAAATAACCATCATGTGGTTGTTATCAATGTTGAGGTCGGGAATGTTTTTGCACATTGCCTTTATCATCTGATAAACGGGCTGAACGTTTTCAAATCCGTTGTGAGGGATTGCGTTGTGAACTCTGGGGTCGTGAGCATCAAAGGTGATGATATTTTCAACACCGTAGTTGATGCAAAGCTCACGCAGCATATCTGCGCAGTCGAGCGACTCTCTGCTTGAGCGTCTGTGCTGTCTGCCTTCATAGAGCATGGGCATGATAACATTAATTCTTCTTGCCTTGCCTGCAATAGCGCTGATGGCTCTCTTGAGGTTTGCATAGTGGTCATCGGGGCTCATGGGCACAAGCTTACCGTACATTTTATATTCGATGCTGTAGTTGAAAGGATCGCAGAGGATAAATACATCAAAGCCTCTGATTGTTTCGTTGATTACGCATTTACCTTCACCTGTTCCGAATCTGGGGAAGGATGCCTTAACAATATAAGTATCCTTTTCGTAGCCGGCAAACGGGAGAGTGAGCTTGTGTTCGCTTTCTCTCTCTTTACGCCACTTTACAAGATAGCTGTCAATCTTTTTTGCGATTTCTTCACAGCCGGGAAGCGCAATAATTCCGAGCTGACCAACGGGTATTGTTTTGAAATCTTCATAATCGGGCATGTCTAATTCCTCCGCAATATCATAGTTATGTTACTATTCTACTATATTTTGATGAAATATGAAAGAGTATATCGAAAATTAGAGAAGAAAAAAATATACAAGATTTTGTACTTATTTTGGTTATTTTGCCGAGGAATACAATATTTTGTTATCGGCAATGCTTTTGAGCAAGCCCGTTCACGGCAGATATAACCGAGGAGGCTGCCGTGCCGCCTGCAGAAAGCGTTTCTTCATAATGCCTGTGGTATTCACCGAAAAGCTTTTCGCCGAGCTTATAATCGCCGATTTCCATTCCCCAAAGCGAATCGGCAATAAACGGCGCAAAGTCATTGTCGGGAATAATGTAGCCTATTGCATCGTTGCAAAGACCCATAACAAGCACTGTTTTGTCGGGATTGATTATATCGGTTGCGGGTTTATGCTCCCAGCTTGTGCCGAGATAAGAATCTTCAGCGGAAACGACATTTCCGTAAATGAGCTGCGGAACAAGCTCGCCGGGAACAGTTATAAGTGCTGTGTCCGTGCCGATTTCAATGTAACCGACTTCGGTTATAAGTGAATAGCCGCTGCTGCTTGATTTGTCAAAAACGGTTGTGAAGCCTAAAAGCTGAGATGTAGCACCAAGCTGCATAAGGCCTCTGTCCATTTTTACCGTGCATTCATCCATGTCAACATTGAGCAGGGGAGCAACGGGTTTGGCATTATCTTCTGCTTCAAGAATGAGCCTTGCGAATTCATATCCGAGAGATTTTGCGTTTGCGTAGTCGGAAGCATTTGCATCGTTTTCTGCTTCTGCGGCAACCTTATCGAGAACAGCTTGAGTTTCAACCGCTGTTTTTCTGACTGAAATGGGCGACTGTGCACCCTGGATAAACATAAAGTTCATTCCGCTTTCATCGATAGCTTTTTCAATGTAGTGCGGGAAGTCTGCGGAAAGCTTGTCCGTTGACCTGTCAATGGTTGTGGGATGTGCACCGAGATTTGCAAAAACAGTAGCTTTTGATTTTTTGCTGTCGGGTACAAATTTAAAGCACGCAAACTTATGCTGAAAGCCTTCTGTATCGTATCTCTTGTTTGTTAAGTAGCTGTATTCGTCATCGGTGTAAACGCCTTTTGCATCATCTTTTCCGATGCCCTCGGTTTCGTAGTAGTAAAGAGTGCCTTCTTCCATGCCGAGATAAGCTTCAACGATTGCATCCGATGCGCCGTCAATCATTTTATCAAGGAACTCTTCGTCAATGCTTCTTACGGGGTCAATCCAGGGAAGAAATGAAAACATATTTGTAAACATTTCTTTGATAAGATTAAGGCTGAAGCCCTGAGTGTCAATAACTGTGTGGCAGTGAGTGGAGTTGATGTTGATTGCAATTATATCGTTCTTAACTCCTGCATCGCTGAGCTTTTCGGTAACGGCAGCTCTGATTGAACGGATATCCGCATTGCCGACTCCGAGTCCGTCAATAGCAGCAAAGACGGCAGTGCCTCTGCCGGAGCCGTCGTTCATTGCAATCGCATTAACTCCCTGGTCATCGTAAACAGAGCTTACAACCTGAGTGAAGTAACCGCCTGTGTAGTATTCCTTTGAGCCGTCTGCAAGGTTATCGGGAACAATGCTTGCCTTGGCAAATCCGAGGCTCCATTTTGCATTTTCGGCGGGAGCATCAAGAAAGCTTTCTGTTCCTTCATAGAAATTTTTATTTTCGCCTTCGTAGTATTCTTCAACGGTGGGGTAATCGGGTGTTGGGAAAAGATTTTCCGCAATTCTGAATGCACCGTTAAGTATGCTGTTGACAAAATCGGATGTGTTGATGATGGCACTGTTGTCGTTAGCTGCATATGCGGTTGCGGAAGAGAGCATGATGACAACCGAAAAGATAACGGCTAAAAGTTTTTTCAAAGATTTTTTCATTTTATCAGCCCCTGTAGAGTTTATACTATATTTTTAACATAAAAATTTCTTTTTGTAAATATAAAAAGGGTATAGTTTGGAACCATACCCTTTGATTTTATCCCATATAACTTCTGTCAACATTAATGACGGTGAAAAAACGTTCATCCTCTGCTCTGATTTTAAGCCCTGCAAGCTCCTTGAATTCCTGCTCGTTGTATTTTGCCTTTCTCGGCAGAACAACATCAAAAATCAGGTTTGTATGTGTCGGACCGTCAACGATTCTGAAATCGTGAACCGTTGCATCACTGCATATTCCCGTAACCGTTCTTATAACCATATCTTTAAGCTCGTGAGTGCGCTCATCGTTGATTATGGGATCCATATGTATTGAGATTTCTATGCCAAGCTTTTCTTTGATTTCTCTTTCAATAAGGTCGATTGTGTCATGGCTGTGCAGTATGTCAATATCGGCAGGCACTTCCGCATGAAGCGAGCCGTAAATTTTTGAGTGACCGTAGCTGTGAAGAACAAGGTCGTGAATTCCCACAACACCGTCATAAGAAAGAACAAGCTGTTCAAGCTTTTCAACAATGTCTTTTTCCGGAGGTTCGCCAAGAAGAGGACCCATCGTGCCCCGGATAATATCGATACCTGCATAGATGATTACAAGAGCGACAACAATTC
>JBGVNA010000228.1:0-2712 GCA_045125175.1 Acutalibacteraceae bacterium | reverse complement strand
GCTCGAAAAGCTCTTTATTCTCAAAAGGATAGTGATGCTGTGCAAAGGGCATTGCGCCTGAATCGTACCAGCAGTCGATAACCTCGGGAACTCTCTTCATTTCGCCGCCGCACTTTTCGCACTTGATTGTAACGGCATCGATGAACGGACGGTGGAGCTCGATATCATCGGGGCAGTTGCTGCTCATTGACTTAAGCTCTGCAATTGAGCCGATGGAATGTCTGTGACCGCATTCGCATTCCCAGATGTTGAGGGGTGTGCCCCAGTAACGGTTACGGCTGATGCCCCAGTCCTGAATATTTTCAAGCCAGTCGCCGAATCTGCCTTTGCCGATGCTTTCGGGAATCCAGTTAACGGTGTTGTTATTCTTAACAAGGTTATCCTTAACGGCTGTCATCTTGATGAACCAGGATTCTCTTGCGTAATAGATGAGCGGAGTGTCGCATCTCCAGCAGAAGGGATAATCATGCTCAAACTTGGGAGCAGAGAAGAGCTTGCCCTCTTTATCAAGGTCAACAAGAACCTTGGGATCAGCATCCTTAACAAAAAGACCCGCATAGGGAGTTTCCTCTGTCATGTTACCCTTGCCGTCAACAAACTGAATGAAGGGAAGGTCATACGCTCTGCCTACCTTTGCGTCATCCTCACCGAATGCGGGAGCGATGTGAACGATACCTGTACCGTCTGACATGGTAACATAATTATCAACAGTTACAAAGTGAGCCTTTTTATTCTGCTTTTCGGCAACCTTGCCTGCACATTCAAAGAGAGGCTCATATTCCTTACCCTCAAGGTCTGTGCCGACATAGCTTTCAAGAATTTCATAAGCCTCAACACCGTTTTCTTTATCGGCAAGCGAGCCGAGAACGGTGTCAAGCAAAGCCTTTGCCATGTAATATGTGTAGCCGTCTGCAGCCTTAACCTTGCAATAGGTCTCTGTGGGATTTACGCAGAGAGCGCAGTTTGAGGGAAGAGTCCAGGGAGTTGTTGTCCATGCAAGGAAATAAGCATCCTCGCCCTTAACCTTGAAGCGGACTACTGCCGAGCGCTCCTTGACTGCCTTGTATCCCTGAGCAACCTCGTGAGATGAAAGGGGTGTTCCGCAGCGGGGGCAATAGGGAACAATCTTGAAGCCTTTATAAAGAAGACCCTTGTTCCAGATTTCCTTAAGCGACCACCATTCGGATTCAATGAAGCTGTTGTGATAGGTAACGTAAGGGTTATCCATATCGGCCCAGAAGCCGACTGTGCCTGAGAAATCCTCCCACATGCCCTTATATTTCCAAACGCTTTCCTTACAGTGACCGATGAACGGCTCAAGGCCGTAGTTTTCAATCTGTTCCTTACCGTTGATGCCGAGCATTTTTTCAATTTCAAGCTCAACGGGAAGACCGTGAGTATCCCAGCCTGCTTTTCTGGGAACCATATAGCCCTTCATTGTTCTGTATCTGGGAATCATGTCCTTGATAACACGGGTGAGAACATGACCGATATGGGGTTTGCCGTTAGCGGTGGGCGGACCGTCATAGAAGGTGTAGGTAGGGCAGCCCTCTCTCTGTTCGATGCTCTTTTCAAAAATCTTATTTGCTTTCCAGAAATCAAGCACAGCTTTTTCTCTGGTTACAAAATCGAAATTTGACGAAACCTTTTCGTACATTTTCCATTCCTCCGAATATATTTTAAAAAATCACTAACAAAAAATAATCCCCTGACCCAAATCGGGACAAGGAACAATAAAAAGCACCCGCATAACCCGATCTTTATGCTTCCCGATAACGGAGGGATTCCGTCAAAGCCTACTTGGTAAATCCTTTCGGTTTGCGATTCGGGAGTGATATTCACATCTGCTGCAACCGGCGGGTTCACACTCTCTCCGCCTCACTGGGATTGCATTTGCAAAAGCTACTGTCTCCGTCACAATCTTTAACAGGGTAGGTATTAATTTTCAGTTATAATGAAGTATATCACAGAGTTTTGGCATTGTCAACCATACATTAATAATAAAATATATAAGAATGTTGACGGAATTTTGAGTATGTGATAAAATCAATAGAAGAAAAATCCGAAGGGAGCATAGCAAATTGAAAAAGAAATTATCATCCGCTGTTTTTGCGGTTTTTATCTGCCTTGCCGTATCATTAACCGCCTTTGCGGCTGACATATATTATAATCCGTTCGAAATAACCGTTACCGCCGAAAGCGGCACGGTCTTATATAGTCAGATCTGGAATGACGACATGACTCAAAGCATCATGCGCCCCATGACGATTTTTGTGCCCAACGGCAAAAACCTGACCGCCACGGATGAGCTCATTTTTAACGGCGAAACCTATCTTGAGGTTGAATACAATGAATTTGAGGCCTATGTAAAAAGCTCGGCTGTCACTTTAAAAAACTCCGAAGCAGGCGAAGAAATTGCTTTTGCAACGACGGCACAGCGCAGTGTTGCTGTTATAAATAAAAACGGCGTTCAGCTTCGCAGAGGTCCTTCCATGGCATATGAAACTGCATCGGAGACCATACCTTACGGCACTGTCATTTCATATGATAAAATCAACTGTGAACATGAGTTCGCCGCAAAATGGGCATACACATCTTATAACGGTGCAGTCGGCTGGCTTTATATCGGTCAGTACGGAACAGACAATATTTACGACTGCGCTTATATCCTCAACGAAAATGATTATTACACAGGCACTGCTCTTGTTCTGA
>JBGVNA010000227.1:0-6171 GCA_045125175.1 Acutalibacteraceae bacterium | reverse complement strand
CACTTCTCAACGAAAGCGAGAAGAAGAGAATAATTGACCTTTCACGCTCCGTACGCTCAAAGCAGGAAATGAACAGACTTGTAAGCAAGCTTGAAAAGGGAAAAAATCAGTTTTTTTAAAAAAAGCGGGCGACCACAGGTCGCCCCTACATATTATTCCGTATAAATTTTGAGTGTATACTTGCCATTTCTGAGAGCATCTGCAACCTGCTTTGAATCGGTCAGATATTCTTCAAAATAAACTCCGCCCGGTTCAAGCGAAAGATTGCCGTGAAAATCAGAGCCCGAAAGCTTGCGCAGTCCGTGTTTTTCTGCCCATTTATAGGCAATATCGTTTCTTGAATCGTGGTCACCGTGTCCGTTATAAACCTCAACGCCGTCAAGCAGTTCGGGATCAACAACCGTCATACCGATTCTGAAAGGATGAGCCTGGAACATAATAAGATTATTTTCTTCAATAACGGATCTGAATTCTTCGGGGTCATTATACTGCGTCAAATCGTTATTGATAACAAAATCTTCGTCAAAACCGTAAACAAGGTAATCGTTATCGTTTTCAAGAAAACGAAGCTCCATACCAAGAATTATATGAAAATTTTCATCCTCAAATTCTTTTGCGGCTCTGTAGCCTGAAAGATAGGTCTGCACCTGCTCTTCATAGGTTGAACCGTGCCTTTTAAACTGAGATGCACTGAAATGATCAGTTATAACCAACCCGTTATACCCCAGTTCTTTGTATCTTTTAACAATATCGGCTGCCCATACTCTGCTGCAGGAGCTTGCTTCTTTAGTGTGAATATGAGTATCAAACAGGTAACCTTTCATTTATATCATCCCTTTACAGTAATTGTGTTTATTATATACCCTTAACCTCGGATATTCAATAGAAAAGTTTTATTTTCTTCCCGCATGCGACAAAAAATCACTGTTCATCAGAGGTATAATTCCAATGAACACGGGGTGATTATTCTGAAAACGGTTATTTATGCGGATATTCTGATTATTATAAATATTATTGTCAATTATCTTTTGCTGAGGGCAAGCGCAGCAATAACAGGATGTGAATTCAAAGCATGGAGGTTTCTGATTGCTTCAGCAACAGGCGGAATTTTTTCGCTCATCATTTTTATTGAAAATATTCCGATATGGATAAACATAGTTCTGAAAATTTGTTTTTTATTTTTACTAGTTTTCACTGCATTCGGAGCAAAATCAATAAAAGCATTTTTAAAATGCTGCGGAGCTTTTTTTCTTTCAAACTTTGCGTTTGCAGGCATCATGCTTGCGCTGAGCATTACGTTTATGCCAAATGCGGCAATCTATAAAAACGGCATTGTCTATTTTGATATTGATATTTTCACACTGACAATAAGTGCCGTTGCATGCTATTTCATACTTAGTATTATTTCGCGTTTCACAAAAAGTAAAGTTCCGCCGAAAAGTATCTATCCCATCAGGATTACCTGCGGCAAAAACTCCGTTGAGGGCAAAGCTCTTTTTGATTCGGGCAACAGCCTTTGCGACTGCTTTTCGGGCAAGCCGGCAATAATTGCCGAAAAAGATTTTATAAAAAATCTGTGCGGCAAAACGGAGCTTACAGATATGAAAAACTTCAGACTAATCCCCTTTTCAACCATAAAAAGCGGCGGTGCGCTGCCTGCATTCATGGCAGATAAAACAGAAATCATGAACGAGGGAGTCTGGCTTGAAGCAAAAGAAATTTACATAGCCGTTACGGATAAAAAAATTGTTTCGGGTGGATACTCCGTTTTGCTCGGAACACCTTTTTTTGACACAATAGCCAATCAAATCAAAGGGGGAATTTCCATAAAATGACCATTAATCTTTCGGAAAATCTCAAAAAAATCATTTTAAAAATCAAATCAAGGCTGTTTGAAATCGAAGTTGACTACATAAACGGACCTGACACTCTGCCGCCTCCGCTTTCAAACGAAAAAGAGCTTGACTGCCTAAAAAA
This sequence comes from Acutalibacteraceae bacterium, assembly GCA_045125175.1. GTDB lineage: Bacteria > Bacillota > Clostridia > Oscillospirales > Acutalibacteraceae > CAG-177. The sequence goes on along the minus strand of JBGVNA010000227.1, from coordinate 4,194 downwards.
ATCAGAGCAGGGCAACAAAGATGCCCGAGAGGAAATAATAGTTCACAATCTGCGGCTTGTTGTTTATATTGCAAAGAAATTTGAAAACACGGGAATACCCATTGAGGACTTAATTTCAATAGGCACGCTCGGACTTATCAAGGCAGTCAACACCTTTAGGCTTTCAAAAAATATTAAACTTGCAACCTACGCTTCAAGATGCATTGAAAACGAGATTCTTATGTATCTGAGAAAAACAAATTCAATGAAAGCTGAGGTTTCTTATTTTGAGCCTCTCAATGTAGATTGGGACGGCAACGAGCTTTTGCTTTCGGATGTTCTCGGCAGCGAGCCTGATGATGTTTACAGGGATTTGGAAGCAGAGGATGAACGCTCAAGGCTCTATAAAGCAGTGGCCTCTCTGAACAAAAGAGAAAGGCAGATAATGACAATGCGCTTCGGAATCGGCGGCGGACGGGAATACACACAAAAAGAGGTGGCAGATGCTTTGGGAATATCGCAAAGCTATATTTCAAGATTAGAAAAGAGGATAATAGAAAAGATAAAAAGGGAGGTGTGAGCCTCCCTTTTACTGTTCTATTGAATCAGCTATTGCATTTGCAATTGCCTCAGCGTACGCTTCAAGATTTTTATCGAAAAGAGCATTATCTTCTTCGTTGTTGATGAATCCGAGCTCCACAAGGCAGCTTGGCATATCGGTGTGACTGTTAACATAATAGTTGCCGTCGCCCCTTGCGTAACCTGACTTCACTCCCCTGTTTTGAGAAATTCCCGCTTCATCAAGCCCTTGCAATATGTTTTCGGCAAGCTGCATATCCGCTTCGGGTTTCTCACTGCTTACCCATATTTCAACGCCGTTTGCACCCTCGGCACTGTTACGGTGAAGCGAAACAAAAAGCTGCGCCTGTTTTCTGTTGGCGATTTTACATCTTTTTTCAAGGCTGATGAATGTATCGTTATCCCTTGTCATAACTGCATCTATACCCATTCCTTTAAGCTTTTCTTCAACAAGCAGAGCAACTGCAAGGTTATCGTCCTTTTCATATCTGCCGTTATATTCTGCGCCGACATCGCTTCCGCCGTGACCTGCATCGATAACAACCTGCGCAGTATCTCCTAAAATAAAGGCAACAACAACAATTGCAATTATTATTGCAACAGTGCCGGTAAGAGCAATTTTTATGTTGGTTCTCATTCATCACACCTCCGATTGATATATTATATCATAAAAAACAGATTTAAATTTCAAAAATATTACAAAAATTTTAAAACGGGGCTGAAACAGCCCCGTTTAATCACATGGAATCAATATATCTGCAAGCAGCAAGGGCGGCAACCGAGCCGTCTGCCGTTGCGGTAGTAATTTGTCTTATCTGCTTTTTGCGGCAGTCACCTGCAACAAAAACGCCTGCAGTTTTTGTGACACAGCTTTCATCGGAATCGATATATCCCCAATCATCAAGACCTGCGATATCGGCAAATGCGCCGTTATTGGGGATAAGACCGATCGCAACAAAAAGGCCGTCAACCTTAAGCTCGGTTTCGGATTTATCCGCTTCTTTAACAAGCTTCAGCCCCTCAAGGGATTTTTCGCCGATGAGTTCCGAAATAACCGTTCCCATAATGAATTCAACATTATCCTTTGACTTAAGCTTTTCAACAAGGCGTGCTTCGCCCGTGAAATAATCAAGATTCTGGATAACATAAACCTTTTTGCAGCCTTCTGAAAGAAGAACGGCCTCCTGCAAAGCGGAGTTACCGCCACCAAGAACAGCCACCGTCTGCCCCTTGAAGAATGCACCGTCGCACACTGCGCAATAGGAGATACCTTCGCCCACAAGCTCATTTTCCTTGGGCAAGCCTGTCTGCCTGTGTTTAACGCCTGTTGCGATAATAACAGCCTTTGCTTCGTGCTCGCCTTCTTCTGTTATAACGGTTTTTGTTGTGCCGTTATCGCGAATCCCGATAACGGTTTCCATTTCAATTTCAGCACCTTGAGAAAGCACCTGATCAATGAGCTTTTCAGCAAATTCATTGCCGCTCATCTGAGCAAAACCGGGGTAATTCTCAATCTGCGGTGAATAGGTTATCTGACCGCCGAAAGTTCCCTTTTCAAGAACGAGCACCGATTTATCGGCTCTGAGAGCATAGAGCGCCGCGGTTAAACCCGCAGGCCCCGCTCCGATTATGATTATATCGTTCATAAAAACTATCCTCAGATTGCTGCGCCTTTTGCAGCTTCAATGAATTTCTTGATATCTGCAACGCCTGCATACTTAACTGCTTCGCCGTCTGAAACAACAACGAGTGTGGGAGCCTGTCTTACGCCGAGCGCAACGGCAAGGTCTTCGTTTTCGTATGCCATGATTTCCTGAACGGAAATGCCTGCTTTATCAAGAAGCGAAATTGCTATTTTGCAGTTGGGGCAAGTGCTTGTTTTGAAAAGATAGATGCCGTCTGCAAGGGGGCAGCTTTCGTTTGCTTCTTCGGTTGCGGCAGGTGCTGTTTTAACCGTGCCGTGCTTTGAAATATCGGAGCTTGCCATGCTGTAAACCTTGCGCTCCTTATATTCCTGAGTTTTACCGTCGTTCCAGTTCTGAACGGGTCTGTAGTAGCCTGTGATACGGCTGTAAACCTCAGCGTTTTCACCGCATTCGGGACATTCAAAATGCTCGCCTGCAATGTAGCCGTGATTCTTACATACAGAGTATGTGGGAGAAATTGAATAATAGGGCAATCTGTAGTTTTCGGCAATCTTTCTTACAAGATTTGCGGCAGCCTTCCAATCAGGAAGCTTTTCACCGAGGAATGCGTGGAAAACAGTTCCCGAAGTATAAAGGGTATGAAGCTCATCCTGCATATCGAGAGCCTCGAAAACATCTTCTGTGTATCCAACGGGAAGATGTGAGCTGTTTGTGTAATAAGGTGTGCCGTCCGAAGCGGTGATGATTCCGGGATAACGCTTAACATCGTGCTTTGCAAGACGGTATGAGGTTGACTCTGCAGGAGTTGCTTCGAGGTTATAGAGATCGCCGTATTCTTCCTGATAATCGGAAAGGCGTTCTCTCATGTGGTTAAGAACATCCTTTGCAAACTGCTGAGTTTTAGCGTTTGTCATATCAGCTCTGAGCCAGTTTGCGTTAAGGCCTACTTCGTTCATACCAACAAGACCGATGGTTGAAAAGTGGTTTGTGAATGTTCCGAGATATCTCTTGGTGTAGGGATAAAGGCCTTCGTCAAGAAGCTTTGTGATGATGGTACGCTTGATCTTAAGTGAACGCGCGGCAATATCCATCATCTTATCAAGGCGTCTGTAGAAATCCTTCTCGTTTTCAGCAAGATATGCAATTCTGGGAAGGTTGATTGTTACAACGCCTACTGAGCCTGTGCTTTCACCGCTGCCGAAGAAACCGCCGCTCTTCTTGCGAAGCTCACGAAGGTCAAGGCGCAGACGGCAGCACATCGAACGAACGTCGCTGGGCTCCATATCGCTGTTAACGTAGTTTGAGAAGTAAGGTGTGCCGTATTTTGAGGTCATTTCAAAAAGAAGCTTATTGTTCTCTGTTTCTGACCAGTCGAAATCTCTTGTGATTGAATATGTGGGGATGGGATACTGGAAGCCTCTGCCGTTGGCATCGCCTTCAATCATGATTTCAATGAAAGCCTTATTAATCATATCCATTTCGGCTTTGCAGTCTTTATATTTGAAATCCATTTCCTTGCCACCAACGATAGCGTTAAGCTCTGCAAGGTCAGCGGGAACAGTCCAGTCAAGGGTGATATTTGAGAAAGGAGCCTGAGTACCCCAACGGCTGGGAGTGTTTACACCGTAAACAAAGGATTCGATGCACTTTTTAACCTGCTCATAGGAAAGGTTATCAACCTTAACAAAGGGAGCAAGATAGGTATCGAACGATGAGAAAGCCTGAGCACCTGCCCATTCATTCTGCATGATACCGAGGAAGTTTACCATCTGGTTGCAAAGAGTTGCAAGATGGCTTGCGGGAGCAGATGTAATTTTGCCTGTTACGCCGCCAAGACCCTCCTGAATAAGCTGCTTGAGCGACCAACCTGCGCAGTAGCCTGTGAGCATGGACAGGTCGTGAATGTGGATGTCTGCATCCTTATGAGCCTTGGCGATCTCCTCGTCGTATACCTCGGAGAGCCAGTAGTTTGCGGTGATTGCACCGGAGT
>JBGVNA010000226.1:0-4397 GCA_045125175.1 Acutalibacteraceae bacterium | reverse complement strand
CTGAGCCTTCAGCTTGAGGGCTATGACGGCACGGGCGGACTTGTTGTTAAAAGCGCAATCGTGAGCGAGCTTACTCTTCTGCCCTCGGCAGGCGGCGACGAAACGGATTTTGACAGCGAGGACGGTGGAATCGTTTCGCAGATAAATCTCAACACCCTTGCAAGGCATAATCACCCTAACAAGAGCGTTCTTGACAAATTCGGTGAAGAAAACGGAATTCTGACCTATAACGGTGAACCCACCTCTGCCCGCAAAAGCAAAACTCTTGAATTTGACGTGCTTTCGGGAGAAGCCATGATAGAAACAGATAACACCATGATGCGTTTCTTTGTTTGCAACTATGCATTTGAAACTCCGCCCGTTGCGGACGGCGCTGAAATCATACGCGTCGAAATGAAAGCAGAGCTTGACGGCGTTGATGATGAATGGGTGGATTTGCGCGATATGCTGAAATACGACAAATACACGCCCTATTTTCTTCATGTATTCCACGCACTCTATGATGAATCCATGGACGGTGTCTGCGTTTGCGTTGCGGATTTTTATACGGGCGATCTCAACATTTTTTCAATCGGAGCAACAAGCTATCAGATTCCAAAAATCAGAGTAACTTTTGTTGAGAATTGATAACATGACCGAAATATCAATCATTGAAATCGAACACCGCCTGATTCAGGCTGAAGAAAACATCAAGGAGCTTTACGGCAAATTCAACGGGGTTGATAAAAATCTCGTTGCGGTAACAACCACGCTCAACAGCCTTCACACTCTCGTCGGTGAGCTTAAAGCGGCGGTTGAAGCGCTCAAGGCAAAGCCGAGCACGATGCTTGACAAGTTTGTTTTTGCTCTGCTCGGAGCAGCCGCAAGCGCAATAATAACACATTTTATAGAAGGATGAATGAAAATGAACAAGGAAATGATAAAGGATATTGCCGTCAGAGCCGCCAAAACCTTTGTGCAGGCTTTTCTTTCGGCAATCTCGGTTGACGCTCTTTTAGGCGTAACTGATTTTGATACATTCAAGCGCATCGCTGTTTCAATGCTTATTGCAGGCACTGCCGCAGGGCTTTCCGCCGTGTGGAACGCTGCAACAAAAGCGATCAATGCCAAAGGAGGTGTAAGCGGTTGAAAACAAACACGGGGCTTGTTGAATATGCCGAGGCTCAGCTCGGCAGACCCTATTGGTACGGCACATTCGGCAACAAGGCAACGCAGGACCTTCTGGACAGAAAAACCGCGCAGTATCCCCAGCATTATCAGTTTGCACGAATGGATACATATAAAGCTCAGCTCGGCTTCAGGGTTCACGACTGCGTAGGTCTTATAAAGGGTTATCTCTGGAGTGACGGCGTAAATGCCGTTCCGAAATACAACTCTGCGCAGGATGTTTCCGCAAACGGAATGCTGAAAAAATGCGCACAGAGAGGAAGAATGAACACCATGCCCGAAATTCCCGGCATTCTTGTTTTTATGCCCGGCCATGTGGGAATTTACTGCGGAGCGGGCAGGGTTATCGAGGCGAGGGGCTTCCACTACGGAGTTGTTGAAACAAAGCTCAGCGAGCGTGCATGGGAAAACTGGGGCAAATGCCCGTGGATAAAATATCCCGACAGCACAAGGTATTTCGCCGCCTGCTCAAAGAGCGAAACATCAATTGTTGATGCGCTCAAATCTCTCGGCGAAAACAGCGGCTATGCCTACCGAAAGAAAATTGCCGCATCAAACGGAATTGCAGGCTACAGCGGCACCGCAAAAGAAAACATTAGGCTGCTTTCTCTTCTTCGTCAGGGAAAGCTTATCCGACCCGATGCCCTTGCAGCATAATAATAACAAAAAAGCTGTCCGAATTAACGGACAGCTTTTGGCTTTTTATGCTTTATTCAATTTCTGAGCTGATTGCCTTTTCATAAAGCTCCTCAATCTCTTTTGAGGGCTTTTTATCGATAAGTGAAACAATAACAGCGCAAACAAGGCCTGCAATAAAGCCGGGGAGAAGCTCGTAGATGCCTGTGTCTGCAAGGAAATTCATCCAGAGAACGTCAACAGCTGCGCCGCCGACAACGCCTGCAATTGCACCCTTGTAAGTAAATCTCTTCCAGAAAAGTGAAAGAATAATTACAGGGCCGAATGCCGAGCCGAAGCCGCCCCATGCATTATCAACAAGGGTCATGATGCTTGCTGCGCCCTCAGATTTGCTGCTTGCAATGAAATAAGCAATAACTGCAATAATAAGAACAACGATTCTGCCTACCCAAAGAGTTTCCTTATCCGAAGCCTTTTTTCTGAAGATGGGCTTATAAATATCGCTTGTGAATGATGAAGAAGCAACAAGAAGCTGTGAATCGGCTGTGCTCATTGCCGCTGCAACGATAGCAGAAAGAAGAAGACCTGCAACAAATGCCCAGGGACCGTTGAAAATATCCTGAACAAGGGTTACAAATACAAGCTCCTGCTGACCTGCCTCAACAAGTGCCTGAGTGGGAGCATAGCCTCTGCCGAGAATAGCCATTGCAATGGCTGCACCAAGCGAAAGAACAACCCAAACAATGCCGATTGTTGCTGACTTTTTGAGAACCTTTGAGTTCTTTGTGGACATGAATCTTACGATGATGTGAGGCATTCCGAAATAGCCGAGACCCCATGCAAGACCCGATGCAATATCTTTCCAGCTTGCTGAGAAGGGGTTGAGGGGATTAACGCCGCCGTCTGCTGCTTCAAACACGCTGTAATCAAGATCCTTAACAAAAACAAGAACAAGGGGAACAGCGAGAAGAGCTGCAAGCATCATAAGACCCTGGAAAAAGTCTGTCCAGCAAACAGCCTTGAAGCCGCCGAGGAATGTGTAAACGATAATAATTGCTGCGAAAATAAGAAGTGCAAGGTTGGGATTGCTTTCAAGCTGCGGAACAACCTGAATGAAAACCTTCTGACCTGCAACAAAGCTTGATGCTACGTAAATTGTGAAGAACACAAGAAATACGATTGCGCAGATTATCTGCAAAGCAGGGTTCTTTGTTAAGAAACGGTTTGAAAGATACTGGGGAACGGTAATTGAATCGTTTGCAGTCTGTGAGAACTTGCGAAGTCTGCGTGCAATGAAAATCCAGTTGGCTGCAGTACCGAGAGCAAGACCGATACCAATCCATACCTGGCCCATGCCAAAAGCAAGTATGCTTCCGGGGAAGCCCATAAGAAGCCAGCCGCTCATATCCGATGCCTGTGCACTGAGTGCTGTTACCCAGGGACCCATTGAACGTCCGCCGAGGAAGTAATCCTTTTCGCCTGTACCCTTCGACTTGAAGAAGAACACAAGACCGATTGCGAGAACTGCCGCAAAATAAACTATAAATGCCGCAATTTGAGGTGTCATAATAATCATATTCCTTTCAAATAATTTTTAAAGCAGAGGAAGTATAACACAAACAAAACAAGAATGAAATACAGAACGGAGTACAGAATATTTTCTGCACTCCGTTTATATTTTTGATTGATTTTGTTGATATGATTAGTTTTTACACTGCACAGAAACAAGAATATATTAAAAACCGTTTTTAGTGCATATTAAATTTTTTTCAAAAATCCGCCAAAAAGCAGGGGCAAAACCGTTTCGGAATACCTTGCAAGGGAATATTCGCCGTTGCAAAGGCACCAATCGCTGATGATAGCTCTTTCGCAAAGGGCATATGCCTTAACGATTTCATTAACAGAAACATCATCCCGCAGCTCACCGTTTTCCTGCCCCTCAACAACAATTCTGCGCAAAAGCTTATAATATGTTCTGTTGTGGTCAAGCAGATTTCTGTCTCCCTTGAGTGTAAGCTGCGATGAATAGAGCCTTGCAAGCAGGTCAATCGGAATGCTGTTTTCAACCATAATAAAAAGCTTTTTATTGAGAAACATCAGCTTGTCAAAGCAGGTCATTTCATCGGTCAGCTTTTCCTGAAGCTCTTCATACTTGCTGTCAAAAAGGCTTGAAAGCGAGCTGAGCAGCTCTTCTTTACCGTCAAAATAGTGGTAAAAAGAGCCTCTTGAAGTGCCCGATTCATAGACGATATCCTCAACGGTTGTGTTATCAAAGCCGTTTTTATAAAACAGCTCCCATGCGGCGTTAACTATTTTCATTTTTGTGTTTCGCGAATCTTTTCTGGGCATTTTTATCCCCCTATAACACCGAGATGCTCAAGCAGAATTTTAAGACCCATGAGAATAAGGATAATTCCGCCTGTAATCTCTGCTTTTTTCTTGAATTTCAAGCCGAAAATGTTGCCGATTTTGATGCCGATTGCCGAAAGAACAAAGGTGATAACGCCGATAAAGCCGACTGCCGCGCCGATATTCACATCGTGCAGGAAAGCGAAGCCCACACCGACGATAAGAGCATCTATGCTGGTTTCAAC
>JBGVNA010000225.1:0-4312 GCA_045125175.1 Acutalibacteraceae bacterium | reverse complement strand
TCAAAGAAGGTCTGCATACATTCTTTGAGAGTGTTGGTTGCAACAAGGTCAATTTTATTCAGCAAAGCATCCTTTGTGTTTGCAGGCTTCAGAACGGAAGCATCGGAACTTGTTGAAGCGCGGAAAGAAAAATTAAACAGCTTTATCGGTCTGTTGGCTTTTTCTACCGTTATTTTTATGTATCTGCAAGCGTGCCTTCGGGGTAGGGTTGTTTTTTGAGGAAAATCGAGATTGACTATTTCTTCCTGTAACCACGTTTTTGAAAGTGTACCCTTATATTGAGAAAAATCATCATTGATTTCTCTTATATCTTCACCGAACTTGATGACTAACCGAACGGGAGCGTCAACAAAGATATCAACCTTATCAAAAGCAAAGGAAAAATGTCCAACAGCGTGTTCGCCAAGGTCAAGAAGTATGCTGTCACCGCTTGCGGCAGTGAATTCGGTTATATGGGGAGTAATAACTGTGTAAAAAAGTTCAGGGTAATTATTCTGAGCTTTGCTCAAAAAGTATTTTGACTCTTTCATAATTAAAATCTCACTTTAAAACAATACTTTTGATTAATAAATTTTTATTTGTCAATTTGATTATATCATTTGTGCCCAGAAAAAAGCAACAGTTTTCAGGCTGTTGCTTTCATTGACTATAAATTAGATTAATTAAACTATTTTAAATTCAGTTGAATCCGGTTCTTTTGTGTGGTACAATAAAAAATAAAATGAGGGATAGTATAATTCAGTCCACAGGGAGAGATATGTATGAAAAAAACAAACAAGATTTTATGCTTTTTGCTTACGCTTTCGGTTGTTTTCTCGTCTATGGGATTTTTCGCTTTTGCGTCTGAAGGCGAAAAAATTTATTACTATATCGATTCCGTTAACGGTAACGATTCAAACAGCGGCACGGATATAGACAGCCCCGTAAAAACAATAGGCGGACTTAAAAATCCCGATATTAAAGCAGGTACTCATTTTCTTTTCAAAAACGGCGGCGAATATGATTGTGCCGTAACACTCACCTGCAACGGTACAAAGGAAAACCCGATTGTTATTTCATCATACGGCGAGGGCGAAAAAGCAATACTGAAAACGAACGAAAAAACAGAGGTTTTCCGTTTTTTTGACTGCTCGTACATAACGGTATCAAATCTGCACATCAAAGCACCCAACGGTGGCGGAATATGGATTGATACCCTTAATCAGACGAGCGAAGGAATTGTTATCGACAATGTTTATTTCACCGATATGCAGAACTACAGAGTAACAAACCGTGACGATTTTTCAAACGGTGCGTCAGGTGCAAGAGCAGCGGTTATGGTCAAGGGGCTGCCCGCAAGGTCGAGATATGCCGTAAATGACCTTACAATAAAAAACTGCGAAGTTTACAACTGCGGCAACGGCTTTATAATCTGGGGTTCGTGGAACGACAAGCAGGAGTGGTGGTGCAAAAACGAAGAGGATATTGACCCTGTGTTCAACAAAGGTCTTCTTATTGAGGGCTGTTATTTACACGAAATGGATGCTGAAGCGGTTCTTGTCGGTATGTGCGACGGTGCACTGGTTACAAACTGCCGCGCTATCAACTGCTGTCAGGGACCCGGAACAAACGAAAATGGCGATATCCTTTATTATACAGCCGCAATGTGGTTCTGGGGAAGCGTAAACAGCACCATTGAGTACTGCGAAATCGCAGGCCAGAAAAATGTCGGTGACGGTATGGCGATTGATTTTGATTCCTATTCACATAACTGCACATATCAGTATATATATTCCCACGACAATATGCGCTTTATCTGCAACTGTCCCTTCCACAGCGGACACAATAACAATACGGTGCGCTACTGCCTGTCAGTCAATGACAACGGAGGAAGAAGCAGACTTTCGGCAAATCCGGGCGAACACGGACTTAAATTTTACAACAACACAATAGTCAACTGTGCCGATTTTTATATGATTGATATGTATGATTCTGTTATTGCAAATAACATTATCGTGCCCGCCGACGGCTACGTTGTGGTTTGCGATGCGGCGGATTATTTCCGTGACGGAAATGTTTTTGCAGGCAACTGCTACTATAACACAGTAAATCCGTTCTGTGACCTGTTTTCAAAAAACACTGTCCCGGGATTTGTGGGCAATGATTTGACATCGCTTGAAAGTTTTATGCTTTCGGCAGACTCACCGCTTATCGGTACGGGAGTTGAAGTTGAGGGCAACGACCTGACAACCGATATTTTCGGAAATAAAATAACGGGCAACAACATCGGCTGCTACGGTGCAGACGGTGAGGACACTGAATACGAAGGCGAGAATTTTATTGAGAAAATTATAAGATTCTTCAAGGACGTAATTAACAGAATAATCCGTGAATCAGACGGACTTAAAGATTATTGATATATATTTTAAAAACGCACCTGAAAAGCGGGTGCGTTTTTCGCTGTATTGTATGTAACAAAGACAAGCCCGGATTCTGCCAAGGGGATGAAAAAGCATTTTTGTGTTTGAACATAGATTATATCTTCCTTTTATTGATTTAGTATGCGCAGAATTACATAAAAATTGCCATATAAGCTGATTTTGATTCAACTCATATGGCATTATATTTATTTCGGAGTGTATGACGAAAGAATTTTCAATATATCATTTTTATAGAGATTACTGCCAAGAATATCGCCGTTCGCGCTGAAACAGATTGCACGGATATCCGTCGGATCTTCATGATAGGGATTCTGAATTTCTTTGCTCAAATCAAAATATTCGCCGAGATATTTAAGTGCATTTCCGCTTGGGAAGATGACGTTTCCTTCGCTTGTTTCAATGCCCATTTGTTTGAATTCAGCGAGAATCTTGCTTGTTTCGCTGTTATAAGGATTGTTGTCATCTGTACTCACAAGCCACGCAGGATGAACCTGTAATTTAACATCGGGAGCATTAACTGCATTTGAGAACACCTTTACATATTCAAGAGGAATTGTTTCTTGATGAAAAGCGTCAACTGAAATCAGAATTTCATTTACACCGCATTCAATTATCTTTTGAGCAACATGCTTTATTTTATCAAAATCTTTGCTGAAATATCCGTTGGTTATAAGCTGCCTTTTAGGGATATTCATTTCTCTTGCAGCTTTACGAATTTCACAAACGGTTTCGTAGCAGAGCAAAGGTTCTCCGCCAAAAGTCATAACGGATTCAATATTGTATTCTTTTGCGATTTTACGCACTGCATCAGCTGCAAAATATTTATCAATGTTTTCTGAATTCTTGTGCTCACCTTGGGAACAATGTTTGCATCTGCCTGTGCAAGCCATGGTGACAACAAACTCTATTCGGTTGAGATTTTTCAGGTGTTTATTCATAAATTGCTCCTTGGATTATACCATTCCAATAAATCTGCATAATTTTCTTTGAAATGATTACTTCTGCGTTTTTTCATGACGATATTAGTTAATCCGAATTTTTAAAGAATACCGATTGATTTAGTGTTGCACTTCATATGATAATCTGTTCCGAATCCTTTTGGGGGAGGGGGGATATGCAAAATCAGATTATAATCCATTCTTCATATCTTTGGTTTTTTTTCGATAAAATACTGCTCAATTTCCGTCATCCTGCTTTCTTGCTTTACGCTGAAAGGACAGCGGCTTTCACAGTGACCGCATTTAAGGCAGGCATCAGCCTTTACCGATAACTTTGTATAGTGGTTGGCTGCTATATCATCGCCTGCAAGAGCGAGGTCATAATATTTATTTACAAGTCCTATATCTATTCCTGCAGGGCAAGGCTGACAATGGTTGCAATAAACGCAGGTGCCAGTAATGGTATCTGCCGTAAATGTGCCTATAACAGAATAATCTTTTTCTTCATCGTTTGCCGTAAGAAATTTAAGCAATGTATCAAGATGTTCCATCGTCTGAACGCCGGGGACAGCGGTCAGAACACCCGGACGGTCAATGGCATACTGCAGACACTGCGTATGTGTAAGTGCCACACCGAAGGGTGACTGTTCATCGGATAAAAGCTGCCCTGCGAAAAACGGCTTCATAACGCTGATGCCGATGCCTTCACATTCGCATCGTTTGAACAAATCAAAGCGTTCTTTTACACTTCCGATACCGTAATCATCGCCCTTCTCAAAATCATAAGCAGGGTTTATCGAAAACATCATCATATCAATAAGTCCTGTATCAATGATTCTGTTTGAAACACTCGGCGTATGTGATGAAAAGCCGATATGACGGACAACACCTTGTTCTTTCAATTCTTTAAGGTAATCAAGAACACCGATTTCACACAGTGTGTCAAAATCTTCA
>JBGVNA010000224.1:0-6856 GCA_045125175.1 Acutalibacteraceae bacterium | reverse complement strand
TATAGGCGACTCCATAAATATCAGAAACGCACCGACACCTGCTCCGATAAATGCACCGACAATAGGAATGAGTGCGGTAAATGCGATAAGCGCACCAATCATTGGGGCATAAGGCAGTCTGAGAATAAGCATACCGACCATACAGAGTGTGCCGAGAATAACCGCTTCGGTGCACTGACCGACAATAAAACGGTGAAAACAATCGTTTGCAACCGATAAAATATGAGTGATTTTTTCTGCAAAACGATGAGGAATATATCTGTCACTTACTCTTTTGACCTGTCCCGAAAGTCTGTTTTTATCAAGCAGCAGATACAAGGCAAAGATAAATCCGATAACCGCATTTGATACTCCTGAGAATACGGATGTGACCGCCGAAACAGCAACATCCATAACGCTGCCGAGACCTGTTGTTAAGGTCTTTACAATATCACCGATTTTTGATTTCCAGTCAATCGCAGACAGAGAGTTGAACAAATCATCGGAAAGAATATTCAGTTCTTTAAGTTTGTTTATGGCAAGCTTAATCGCACCGGGCAATTCGGCAACAAGCAGCTTTACGCAGTTTGCAAGCTGGGGAGCAATAAGAACAATAACCAAAACAACAATTCCTATTATGGATAAAATCGCCCCTGTCAGGCAAACGGGGCGACGGCTTTTCAGGACAGTCTTTTTGGTTGACTTTGGAAAATAATGCCGTTCATAAAAGCTCATCAGTATGTTGATTATATAAGCCATAACAAGACCGATAAAAATCGGAGTTGCCGCAGAAATAACGGTTCCTATAATTCCAGAAATGTCACTCCAATAATGAATTAAAAGAAAGAGTACGAATATGAGAGCACCGACTTTAAGCAAGGTTTTCCATTCAAGTTTTTTCATATTATGCCTCACCTTCTTTTCTGTTAATAAGCAGACTTACAATATCAACAAAGGCTTCGGCAATCAGGGTAATGCCCGTAAAAATCCAAAGCACAGCCGTGCTGCTGAAAGGATTGAGCAGAATTATCACGGCACAAACGGCAGATGCCGCAGCACCGATAGCCGAAACATACCAGTTTTTCTTTTTCAGGCGAATCAGATTAACCGTATTCTGCAGTTTAATCAATGCCGCCAGAAGAATGCCTATACCGTAAAGAACCGTAAGCAACGGAAAAGTGGCAACAAACCAATTTGATTTGATAATACAGAACAAACCGATAATCAAAAAAATCGAACCTTTAAAAAGCAGTTGGCTTTTAATCGCTTCGTTAATATCTGTTCGGAAATACTTTATTACGGATTTAAGACCCAGAAGGCAAAGCAGAATTCCAGCTGTAATAATAATTCCCGAAGTGAAGCCTATCGGGCTCACAAGAAGCAGAACACCTACAACAATTTCAAACAAGCACACAACAAATCCAAGTGAATTTTCTTTTACGGTTTTCATAAACGCACCTCAATGAAATTACTTATCCACGTGAAATACCGTTGCAACAAACGGAAGAGCTTTTTTACTTCTGAGCTGGATATAGAACAGTTCAAGTGCGTGTATGCTTGCAACAGTGCAGATTACCGACATCCAGATTTCTCCGGGCATAAACTGCATGGCTATGGGCAGAACAAAAACCGAGCCGCCGAAAATCTTGCCAAGCCACGTGTGCGGCAGATAGAATTTTTTGAATCTGCAATTTGATATCAAAGCACAGATGCCGAACAACACGCCTGCACTTATTATCCATATCAGAATCCATGAAGGCACAAGCTTCTTGGCAACCAGAATTTTTGTCAATGCCAGATATGTCAGAACATCTCCGACGGTATCAAGCGTTGCACCGAGAGAACTCGAACTGCCTGTTTTCCTTGCTATCGGTCCGTCAATAAGATCGGTAAACCCGCAGAAAACATAAACTGACAAAAACAAAGCGGATATGTCCTTGCAGAAAAATAAGATTATCGCTCCCGCAACTCTGCTTAAACTGACGATATTTGCAATATGTTTTTTCATAACGGTATGCACCTCTTTCTAACCCATATATCTATAATTTTATTATTTTGCTACAATTTTTCAACAGTTTTCAATAAAGTTCAACAATTGTTGAGATAACAAAAAGAGCAACACCTCAAAAACAAGTGTTGCCCTATTCAATATTCAGATTTCATCGTTCCGATTCATCAGAGCATCGCTGATTGCAACGGCAAGAGATGCACCGAAAAGATAATCATCCTCGTTATCGCTTTTATAAAGCAACCTCAAACCTTGCACCGCCGTTTTTTGCATCGGTCACGGATATCTCTCCGCCGCAGAGATTGAGAATGTTTTTTACAAGAGCAAGTCCCAAGCCGTTGCCATCTGATTTATGGGAGCTGTCGCTCTGATAGAATTTGTTGAATATATGCTTCTTTTCTTCGTCGCTTATGCCGCAGCCTTCATCCTCTATGGTGAAGGTTAGTTTATCATCTGTTCTTTCCAGCTTCATTCTTATCAAGCCGTTTTCGGGGCTGAACTTGATTGCATTGTCGAGAAGATTGTTCCACACATGGAACATCAGACTTTCATCGCCTGTATATTCAATCTCTTCCAAATCAACGTCGAATTCAATTTCTTTTGCACTCCATTTCGGTTCAAGCAACACTATTGACTGCCTTATCTGCTCATCAAGACGGTAGGTTGTTTTCTTTGCCTGAATAGCCTTGTTATCAACCTTTGAAAGCAGAAGAATGTTAGAAACAAGCTCCGAAAGACGCTTTGTGTTGAAAAGAATTTTTTCGATATATTCGTTTTCAACCTCGTCTATGTTTTCGGTATTCTGCAAAAGCGTTGCGTATCCGTCGATAGCGGTAATCGGAGTTTTGATTTCGTGGGAAACATTTGAAACGAAATCCGTTTGCAGGGTTTCGGTTGCGTCAAGCTCTTTAACCATAAGATTGAAATTTGTGTAAATATCCTGAATTGCTTCAAGCTTGCTTTCGGTTTCAATCTGTGTTTCAAAATCTCCGTCGGCAACCTTGTTCATTGCGGTGCTGAGTTTTGTAAGCGGAGTTATAAGTCTTTTTGATATTGATGCCATAACCACTGCGCCGACAATAATACTGACCAAAACAATCCAGATAAGATTCGGAATGCTGATTTCAACCTCAAAGAAATAGTTTGCAATAAACGCAAGCGAAAGCTCCAGCGGAATGGTTACACCAAAGCAGATGATGACCGAAGTAATAAAATATCTCCACAGCTTTTTTGAATTCGGATTCTTTTTCATTTCTTCTCCACCTTATAGCCGACGCCTCTCATGGTGACGATTCTGAAATCGGTGTTATCCTTGAAGCGGTCACGCAGTCTGCCGATATGAACATCAACCGTATGAGTATCGCTCACGGCATCATAGCCCCATATCTCGTCCATCATCTGCTGACGGGTAAAGATTTTGCCCGGATAAGATGCCATTTTATACAGAAGCATAAATTCCTTCTGCGGCAGAATCGAACTTTCTCCGTTGCAGGTTACTGTTAATGAATCGCATTCCATAACGGTTGAGCCGATGGTCAATTTTCGTTCATTCATAACCTGCGCTCTGCGGAGAAGCGCACCCACACGAAGCACCATTTCATTGACATTAACGGGTTTGACCATATAGTCATCCATACCCGAAAGGAATCCAAGCCTCATATCGTCAAATGCATCCTTTGCGGTAATTGTAAGAACGGGGATGTTGTTACCCGATTCGCGCAGAGAATTAACAAGCTCGTATCCGTCCATAACAGGCATCATTATATCGGAAATTATAAGGTCAAAATATGTGTTGTCCATGGCATCAAGTGCTTCTTTTCCGTTGGACACACCCGTTACCGAATATCCGTTTTTTAAAAGAACGTGTGTAAAAAGCTCACGAAGCTCAATATCATCTTCTGCAATAAGTATTTTAAACATCTGCAACACCTCACGGTTATATTTTACAGTCAATATGTGAACAAATCAAGAGAGTGCAAAACGGACAGCACCATTGTTACGGAACTGCCCGTTCTGCGGTTCTATGGAGGAAGAACCGTATATGAAAGTATGTAGGAGATATCAATATCTGTTTCTGACCCTTTCTGCAAATGCGGTCAGACCGTTAATTATCAGTTTTGTTCCGTCATCGAGAATTGCCGTTCCGCAGAACTTTCCGAACACCTGATGCCCATGCTGACTGATTATTCCGATGTCAAAAGAGTGAACATTATCATAAATCGGTACGAAATCCATATCAAATCTGCCGTCGGAGCTGATGAATTTCCAAGGCTTCATCACATCGTCGGGAATTTCAAATAATATGCGGTCGAGCTTATGACATTTGCCGTCATAAAAAATCATATTTTCGCTTGCGGCAGAAGTGTCTCCGAAGCCGTAGCCTATGTTGAAACCGAAAGACTTGCCGTCAATAATATCGTTTCCCGAACTCCAGTACCAAGTGTTATCGTAAGTCCAAACACCTCTGCCCCAGTCAAGGGTTGCAAAATCTTTTTCAGGATTAAAGTGGTGTGTTTTGCCGTTATATTTAACCCATCCTTCTGCGGGCATACAGTTGATTTTCTGATTATAATAAAAGGCTGTTTCATCCTCTTTCCACGGAGTGGCAATAACCATTGTATCACCGCTGTAATTATGAAGAAATATGTCAAAATCCATTTCTCCGTGAATCGGGCATTTTTTGTAGTGCCCAACAAGATGCCTGCCGCCATTTTCGTGAGTTACGGAAAGCGAGCAGTATTTTTTGCTTATATTTATATCACCTTCGGAGCTGTCGGTCGGCATATTAAGTCTGCCCATCGGGAAGAAAAGCGGTGTTATGTAAGCATATTTTTTATTGTTAGCGAAATCATAGAAATTTGAGTTTGCAAGACCCATATAGCGGTTATCGGCAACAGTCATTGAGAAAGCGTAACCGTCGCTGTCAACAATAACATAATAATCCCATTCTTTCAGGCGGATTCTATCAGCCTTCATATCCAGCGGATTATATTCCATAATCAGCTTTGTTGCCCATCCGGGTTCTGTCAGAACTCCGTCCGAATTCAATAATTTCTGAGGCTTTTCTATTCTGTGATTCATTTTTACTTCCTTAAACAATTAAAAATAAGTAATAACAAACAGGCACTACAAAAAGCACGCTGTCGAATCGGTCAAGAACTCCGCCGTGACCGGGAAGAAAGTTGCCGAAATCCTTGATTTTGCAATCCCTTTTGATATATGAAAGAAACAAGTCACCGAGCAATCCGAAAACCGAGCCGAGAATGCCCATAACGATAAAATTCAGCCACGGCACGTTGGTTTTGCAGAAATGAAGGATAATTCCGTAAATAAGCATACCGAGTATTCCGCCCGCAACTCCGCCGAATGCACCTTCAACGCTCTTTTTCGGACTGATTGACGGAGCGAGCTTATGTTTGCCGAATTTCGAGCCTATGAAATATGCTCCCGCATCTGAACACCAAGCGGAGATAAACGGGATTAAAACAAGATTTCTGCCGTTGTCAAGATTTAAAATCGGAACAAGCAGAGAAATTAAAATCGGGAACACATATGCGCCGAAAAACGCTGCAAAAATTCCGTTTGTACCGATTTTTTGCTTTGAAGTTATTTCAGCGAAAAACAGAACAAACACAAAAACAAACATCATTGCGATGAAACCATATAAATCAGCATCGAAATATATAAACCAAGGTATTGATATCGCCTGAATAATGCAGAGTGCCTGTATCAGCTTGTTCTTAATAAGTCCCGTGTTGCACACAAGTTCTTTCGCCATAAAGAAAGCTGCGATTGTTTCAAGAATTCCTGTTGCCCATACAGGCAGAACAAGAAGCACAACAAGGCATATTGCAATCCACACAGCGGCAACAATAAGCCTTGTACCGAGTGACTGAAAAATTGTTTTTTCTTTTTTCTTTTTTATTTCCTCTCAATCTCATCGATGTCTCTTGAATTTGCATATATCTTTTTCATTCTCTCGTCGGGGAAATGCTCGTCGAGAAAAATTTCCATTCTGTTTGATGGTTCAAGTCCTTCTTTTCGTTCATTCCATCGGAGTGCTGCAATAGCGGAAAGTCCTGCATCAAAAACAAAGAATGCTATGAATGCCCAGACAAGAACACCGCTTAATTTCATCGGGACAAAAGCAATCAGCTTATCCGTCAGCGGCATTATGAGCTTAACCCACGCAATGCCCAGAACACCCCAGAAAACCGAATAGAGCAGACATACTCTGCCGTTGATATTTAAGGGCAAGTGACTGTAATCCCACGCCACGGAGCCGAAAACAATTTCCTGACCGAGCGAGCATATGTATTCGGCAACCGTGCCGACGGCAAACGATATGAGAAAAACCTTCCACAAAGAAGAGTTTTCGAATTTGCCCAAAACGGCAGTCAGCAAAACTCCGCCCATTCCGTAAGCTACACTCAAAGGACCGTAAACCAATGATTTTCGGCTTTCGATACAGCCGTTTTTAATTAAGCACCAAATGGTTTCAACGGTAAATCCCACCACACAGCATACGAGAAAAATATATACATATTTATAAAAAACTTTCATTCTCATCGTTTCCGTCCTTTCTTAAAAATCAGGCGTTCAGAATATTCATAAATTCTTCGCCAGTAATTGTTTCTCTTTCATAGAGATGCTTTGCGAGTAAATCGAGCTTTGTTTTATTTTCTTTGAGTATATTCATTGCCTTGTCATACTGCTTTTTGATAAGTGCAATAACCTGGCGGTCGATTTCCGTCTGCGTTTCTGCCGAGCAGGCAAGCGAAGCATCTCCGCCGAGATACTGATTTGTAACCGTTTCAAGGGCGACCATGCCGAATTCGTCGCTCATGCCGTAGCGGGTTATCATCGCTC
>JBGVNA010000223.1:0-4007 GCA_045125175.1 Acutalibacteraceae bacterium | reverse complement strand
TAATTATTGGGGCTTTGTTGCCAATTGCGCAACGTTTTCTTTTTCAATGTGGAATTCCGTTACCGGTGACCATTTCTTTTCGCTTTTAATACCCGCTATTTCTGAGCTTATGATTATTATTGGCGGCGGTGAAAGAGGCGTGCTTGAAATGTATCAGCCTCCAAGAGAGCATGTTTACAGGCAAAAGGGCTTTGGCGATGACGCTCATCTGGTTCTTGCAAGCGATTATTCCGTAAGCTGATAAGGAGAATAACAATGGCTAAAGAGAAACGATTTGAGAAAACTTATTCGCAGGATCTAGGTTCTGCTATGATTCTTGTTGACAAAGAAACAGGTGTCAATTATTTATTTGCATCAAGTGGCTATGCAGGCGGTTTAACGCCGCTTCTGGACAGAGAGGGCAAGCCGATTGTTACACCGATATTGAATAAATAATAAATCCCCCGAAAAGGTTAATCCTCTTCGGGGGATACTTATATATAATGTAATTATATATTAAAGAGTTGTGAGGGTTTCCATAACGTAGTTGCCGAAATCCTCGCAGGTTGCGCCGTCTGCACGGCCCGTAATCTTAAGCTTCTTTTCTTCATACATGCAGATATCAAGAGCTCTTTCAAGCTTGTCTGCTTCAGCCTGCTTGCCGATATGTGAAAGAAGCATAACTGCTGCTCTGAGCATTGAGCAGGGGTCTGCATACTGTCCTCTGCCTTCTCTAATCATTCTGGGTGCTGAGCCGTGGATAGCTTCAAACATTGCGTATTTCTTACCGATGTTTGCGCTGCCTGCCGTGCCAACACCGCCCTGGAATTCAGCAGCTTCGTCGGTGATGATATCGCCGTAAAGGTTGGGGAGAACAAAAACCTTGAAGTCTGTTCTTCTCTTCTTATCAATAAGCTTTGCAGTTGTGATATCAATGTACCACTCGTCTGTTGTGATTTCGGGGTATTCTTTGCCGATTTCTTTGCAGAGGTTAAGGAATTTGCCGTCTGTTGTTTTGATAACGTTAGCCTTCTGAATGATTGAAACTCTGTTCTTGCCGTTTCTTCTTGCGTAGTCATATGCAAGGCGTGCAATTCTCTGAGTGCCTTCTGTTGTTGTAACAACAAAGTCCATTGCGAGGTCATCGGTAACATTGATGCCCTTTGAGCCTACTGCGTATGCGCCTTCTGTGTTCTCACGGAAGAATGTCCAGTCAATGCCTTCTTCGGGAACCTTAACGGGGCGAAGGTTGCAGAAAAGGTCAAGTGCTTTTCTCATTGCAACGTTTGCGCTTTCAATGTTGGGCCAGGGATCGCCGGCCTGAGGAGTGGTTGTGGGTCCCTTAAGGATAACGGGGCACTTTTTAAGCTCTTCAAGAACATCGTCGGGAATGGCCTTGTTAACTGCAACACGGTTTTCGATTGTAAGTCCGTCAATGGTTTTGAACTCAATTTTGCCTGCATCAACATCTTCTTTAAGAAGGAATTCAAGAACTCTTGCCGCTTCGTTTGTGATGATGGGGCCGATGCCGTCGCCGCCGCAAACGCCGATGGTCAGCTTGTCAAGCTTTGCATAATCAATAAAATCACCCTGCTGCTTGATTGCGTCGCTTCTTGCGTCCTGCTCTCTGATGAGAGCTTCAAACTTTTCAACGGCAGCTTTAATCTGTACTTCTGTCATTTTATATTCTCCTTATTTACCAATATTCTTTGTGTAGTTGAGCAGTCCGCCGTCAAGAATCATTGCGGTCTGTCTGTCTGAATAATCATATATGAGCTCGTATTTTTCGCCCTTTGTAATGTTTTCAATAACAACAGGCTTGCCGTTTGCAATGCAATCCCTGATGCCGTTAAGTGCGAGCATATCGTCGGTGTCAATCTTGTCATAATCGTCGGGATTAGCAAATGTGAAAGGCATAATGCCTGCATTGATAAGGTTAGCGCAGTGGATTCTTGCGAATGACTTTGCGATAACTGCCTTAATACCAAGATAAAGGGGAACAAGAGCTGCGTGCTCTCTTGATGAACCCTGACCGTAGTTTGCGCCGCCGATGATGAAGCCTTTGCCTGCTGCCTTGCAGCGTTCTGCGAAGTGTTCATCGCACTGCTTGAAGCAGAAGTTTGAAAGGAAGGGGATGTTTGAACGATAGGGGAGAATCTTTGCACCTGCGGGCATGATATGGTCGGTTGTGATATTATCGCCAACCTTAAGAATTGCAGGAGCTTCGATGCTTTCGGGAAGCTCAACGCTTGTGGGGAACGGCTTGATGTTGGGGCCGTATTTGATTTCAACGCTGTCCGCCTCTTCAACCGATGCGGGTTTTTCAATCATGTTATCATTAATAATGAAACGCTCGGGCATCGTTATTTCGGGCATCTCTCCGAGGGTTCTGGGATCTGTGAGATAACCCGTAATAGCTGATGCAGCTGCAACCTCGGGGCTTACAAGATATATTCCCGCGTCTGCCGTGCCTGAACGGCCTTCAAAGTTACGGTTGAATGTGCGCAGTGAAACACCCTTTGACTGGGGTGACTGACCCATACCGATGCATGGGCCGCATGAACATTCAAGAAGTCTTGCGCCTGCACAGAGAATATCTGAGAGTGCGCCGTTAAGTGAAAGCATATTAAGAACCTGCATTGAACCGGGTGAGATTGTAAGGCTTACATTGGGAGCAACCTTCTTACCTTTAAGAATAGCTGCAACCTTGAGAAGATCAAGGAGTGATGAGTTTGTGCAAGAACCGATGCAAACCTGGCTGATTTCAATGTTTCCGATTTCTTCAACAGTCTTAACATTATCGGGCATATGAGGCATTGCTGCCATAGGAGCAAGTTTGCAAAGGTCGATATCTATAATTTCATCGTATTCTGCATCGGCGTCGGGAAGAAGCTCTGTCCAGTCCTCTTCTCTGCCCTGTGCTTTAAGGAATGCCTTGGTAATTTCGTCTGAGGGGAATACGGATGTTGTTGCGCCAAGCTCAGCACCCATGTTGGTGATGGTTGCTCTTTCAGGAACAGAAAGTGTCTTAACGCCTTCACCGCCGTATTCAATAATTTTGCCAACGCCGCCCTTAACGCTCATGATGCGCAGGACCTCAAGGATGATATCCTTTGCACCAACCCAGGGTGAAAGTTTACCCGAAAGGCGTACAAGTGTCATCTTGGGCATTGTTGTGTAATATGTTCCGCCGCCCATTGCAACAGCAACGTCAAGTCCGCCTGCGCCGATTGCAAGCATGCCGATGCCGCCGCCTGTGGGTGTGTGGCTGTCTGAACCGATAAGAGTTTTGCCGGGCTTGCCAAAGCGTTCGAGATGAAGCTGATGGCAAATGCCGTTACCGGGCTTTGAGAAAAGAAGACCTCTTTTCTTTGCAACGCTCTGAATAAATCTGTGGTCATCTGCATTTTCAAAACCGTTCTGAAGTGTGTTGTGGTCAATATATGAAACAGAAAGCTCAGTGCGCACTCTTTCAACGCCCATTGCTTCGAATTCAAGATATGCCATTGTGCCTGTAGCATCCTGAGTGAGAGTCTGGTCAATCTTAAGACCGATTTCGGTTCCGGGTATCATTTCGCCGCTGACAAGATGGTTCTTTATCAACTTCTGGCCGATTGTCATTCCCATAATATATCCTCCTGATAATTTTAATCAACATTAAACTAAATTATATTGCAATTCGGTATGTTAAGTCAAGAGCAAAAGCGACATAATATAATGTTTTTTTATGTTAAATATTGATTTTATTATACAAGCATATATATAAACAATGATTCAATGGTCAAAATATCTATTAAATTAGTATAGGAGAAAAAGAAAAAAAGAAAACAAAAAGTAAAGTCAACCCCCGGAAAGCGTTGAAAAACAAGGGAATTGGGGGTGCGGGCGAGAAGAAACACACGGAGGGGTTGAGAACAGTGGAGAAAAAAGTTGAAAAAAAGTGTTGACAAATCGAAATGGATTTGGTAATATAGTCGAGCACTCCGCAAGAGAGCGGTGTGCGACGCACCTTGAAAATTAAACAACGA
>JBGVNA010000222.1:0-12961 GCA_045125175.1 Acutalibacteraceae bacterium | reverse complement strand
ATTAGACCTTGATAACGGCAAAAAAATATGCTAATATCTTTTAGAAAGGGTGTTGAAAAATGAAGAAAAAGCTTCTTGAAAAGAAAAAATATCCTACCGTTTGCGAAACTTGCCTTCACGGCCGCCTTTCGCCCGATGAAGAAAGTGTTCTGTGCATAAAAAAGGGCATTGTTCAGCCCGACGGCAAATGCAGAAAATATTCCTATGACCCGTTAAAGCGCAGACCCAAAAAGCCGCTTCTGATTGAGCAGGCAGACCCCGCAGATTTCACACTTTAAGGAGATAACATAATGAAAACATTAAAGGAATTCATATGCAATCCTCTGCCCACACCCAACTGCCACGCATCAACCGTTCTTCCCCTGCCGGACGGCAGCGTTGTTGCCGCATGGTTCGGCGGAACAAAAGAGGGCAAAACCGACGTCGACATCTGGTATTCACGCCGTGACGAAAACGGCTGGAGCAAGCCTTCAAGCGTTTGCTATAACAAGAATATTCCACATTGGAACCCCGTTCTTTTTCTTCGCAAAAGCGGCGAAGTTGTTTTGTTTTTTAAAGTAGGACATAAAATCCCCTCTTGGCGCACTTTTTTCTGCGTTTCATCAGACGGCGGAAAAACCTTTGATTCTCCCCGTGAGCTTGTTGCAGGCGATAAAAGCGGCGGCAGAGGCCCTGTTAAAAACAAATGTATCCGCCTTTCAGACGGCAGAATTCTTGCCCCTGCTTCAACCGAAAACAGAGGCTGGAACTGCTTTGTTGACACATCCTTTGATGACGGCAAAAGCTGGACAAAGGGTGCGAAAATCAGAACTGAGCGCACAGCACCTATCCTCAACAGCCTCAACCACTACACATCAAACCTTATCCCCATGATTCAGCCTACTCTGTGGGAATCCGAAAACGGCAAGGTTCATATGCTCACAAGAACCCCTGTCGGCAAAGCTTACAGGAGCGATTCTGAGGATTACGGCAAAACATGGTGTCAGGCATATCCTACCGTCCTGCCCAATAATAACAGCGGACTTGACGTTGTTAAGGTTCCGTGCGGCGACCTTTATCTTCTCTCAAACCCTGTGAGCGAAAACTGGGGCGAACGCTCACCGCTTACTCTGCAAAAATCCGCTGATAACGGCGTAACATGGGAAACGGTTCTTGTTCTTGAAGAAGAAAAGCTTGACAGCGAATTTTCCTACCCTGCAATCGAGTATATGAACGGCTCACTCTACATAACCTATACTTACGAGCGACTTAACGTCGCATTTTGGAAAATAGAGTTATACTTTAATTAACAACAAACCATAAGGTTTTGAAAGGTATATTTCCGCCACATCTACGTTAAAAATCTTTGAAATAGCCTCGTATTCCTGCAGATTTTCGCCTTGCTGTGGCGAAA
This sequence comes from Acutalibacteraceae bacterium, assembly GCA_045125175.1. GTDB lineage: Bacteria > Bacillota > Clostridia > Oscillospirales > Acutalibacteraceae > CAG-177. Next base: position 11,568 of record JBGVNA010000222.1, on the reverse strand, counting down.
ATCTCCGCTTTCAAAACTGCTTTGCATCTGAAATACAATGGATTGCGCGCATTCGGGGATTTCTTCTCTGCAGGCATACTGTCGTATGGCAAAGAGAAAAATGCCCGAATGTGCGTGAGATATTGTGTTTCAGACTTATGTGTTGATGTTAATTAAAGTATAAATTTACAGACATTTTCAGCTTTTGCCTGATATTCAGGCTTGCCAAACTGATGTTTTACTGATATAATAGGCATGCTTAACAGCAAAAAAATAAAGGAGTTATAAAATGAAAAAAATCATTGCTATTCTTCTTGCTCTTGCAGCAATCCTCTCATTTGCAGCTTGCACAAACTCAGGCTCGGATGACACAACAACCACAACAGAAGCTCCCGCAGCTGAGCTCAGCGGAACTCTTGAAGAAATCGCTTCACAGGTTCTTGCAAAAACAACAACCATCGAAATGGCTCTCATGGATCCCATGGAAATGGATCTTACCGACCTTGACACACTCAACTATAATCTCGGCGTTTCTTCCGCAGATTCAATTGAAAGAGCAGTTTCTTCAGACCCCATGATCGGCTCAATTCCTTTCTCAATGTGCCTTGTTAAGGCAAAGGAGGGTGCTGATATCGAAGCTCTCAAAAACGAAATTCTTGAAGGCGTTAACTACAGAAAGTGGCTTTGCGTTGCAGCAGAAAAAGTTCTCGTTACAAACTGCGGCGACACAATTCTTATGATTATGGCAACAGAAGCTATTGTTGACGATGTTTACAGCGCATTCAACAGCGTTGCTTCAGGCGCTGCAAGCGAGCCTCTCACAAAGGCAGGCGAAATCAACGAAGAGCCTCCCGTTGACGGCGGCGTTGCAGACATGGATGTTCCCGCTGAAATGCCCGCTTATGACGGTGACATGCCTGCTGCAGAAGGCGAAATGCCCGCAGAAGACGGCATCGTTCTCGCATAATTCGTTAATTTCAGAAGCACCGAAGCGCTAACTTCGGTGCTTTTTCTCTGAAAGGAGATTGTCAATGCTTTTTTCAAGCATAACCTTTTTATTTGCTTTTCTTCCCATAGTTTTCATAGGCTATTTCCTTTTGCCGATGAAAGCAAAAAATATATGGCTGCTTATTTCAAGCCTGTTTTTCTATTTTTACGGTGAACCGAAATATCTGATATTAATGATATCGGTTATTTTTTTGAGCTATATCTTTGGACTGATTACCGAAAAAGCTTCTGGTACAAAGCGCAAAATCATATTGGCAATTTCGGTTATAAGCATCCTTGCCGCATTGCTTTTCTTTAAATACACGGATTTCTTCATATCAAGCATCAACGGAATTTTCGGCTCTGATTTTGAGCTTTTGAAAATTGCTCTGCCAATTGGCATCAGCTTTTTCACCTTTCAGGCCATCAGCTATAACATTGATGTTTACAGAGGCACTCCTGCGCAGAAAAACCCTCTGAACCTTGCTCTCTATATTTCTCTTTTTCCGCAGCTTGTTGCGGGCCCCATCGTGCGCTATTCTGACGTTGAGCGTGATTTGAGAACAAGAAAACATTCTCTTGAAGATTTTTCATACGGAACAAGACGCTTTGTTATCGGACTTGCAAAAAAAATCCTGCTTGCCAACTCGCTTGGCAGCCTTTGCGAAACATTCAGAGATACCGATGAAAAATCAACGCTGTTTTTCTGGATTTATGCCGTCGCATATGCTCTTCAGGTTTATTTCGATTTTTCGGGCTACAGCGATATGGCAATCGGTCTCGGCAGCATGTTCGGCTTTAAATTCCCCGAAAACTTCCGTCATCCCTATATTTCGTCATCTGTTACGGAATTCTGGCGTCGCTGGCAGATCTCGCTCGGAAGCTGGTTCAGGGATTATGTTTATATTCCCATGGGCGGCAACCGCGTGAAAAAACCCCGTTTTTTCCTGAATATTCTTACGGTATGGTTTTTGACAGGCTTCTGGCACGGTGCAGACTGGACATTCATTATCTGGGGTCTTTATTTTGCGGCACTGCTGCTCATCGAAAAGAGCATTCCCGCTAAAATAAAAGAAAAAGCTCCCTCAGTTATCGGTCACATTTATCTGATTTTTGCCGTTCTTGTCGGCTTTGTTATCTTTAACGCCAACGGAGTGAGCGGTATGCTTGCCGACCTTAAGGGAATGTTCACACCCGCTTATCCGCTTTGCACGGATATAACGCTTTATCATTTAAAGAGCTATGCGCTTCTGTTCGTTTTCGCTATTATCGGCGCAACCCCTGCAGTAAAAATTGCCGCCGAAAAATTTTCGTCAACAAAAATCGGTGCAAAGGTTACGGCGATTGCCGAGCCGTTCTTCATTGTTGCGGTAATGGTTGCCGTTACGGCTTATCTTATTGACGGCTCATATAATCCGTTTCTTTATTTCAGATTTTAAAAGGAGGTTTAAGCTTGAGTAAAAAAATTCACAATATTACATGCATACTGTGCTTCAGCGTATTCATTATCGCTCTCGGGCTTACCTGCTTTTTAAAGGAGCCGACAGAGATTCTTGCATCTGAGCGAAGAAAAGCAGCTCAATTCCCCGAATTTTCGGTTGAAGCCGTTATAGATAAATCTTTTTTTGACGGACTTGAGGACTACCTTGCGGACCAATTCCCGCTTCGTGATTCTTTCCGCTCCGTTAAGGCGGCAATTCAACTCAAACTCCTCGGTCACAAGGACAACAACGGCATTTACACCGTTGACGGCCACATTTCAGAGCTTGATTACAAGCTGAGCGAAAGCTCGGTTGAAAACGCCGCTCAAAAGCTTAATGCGATTTATAATCAATATCTTGCAAATGCAAACACAAAATGCTATTACTCAGTTATCCCCGATAAGAATTATTATCTTGCCGAGAAAAACGGCTATCCCGCTCTTGATTATGATAAAATGCTTGATATTTACACATCGGGCGTTAAAAACATGGAATATATCGATATTTTCGGCACGCTTGATATTGACGATTATTACAAAACCGATTCACACTGGAAGCAGGAGAATATCGAAACGGTTGTTGAAAAATTGAGTAACAGCATGGGTTTTGACGCAAAGCCGGCTGATTATTACACCGCTGAAAAACTGACCGGTTTTGAAGGCGTTTATGCGCCGAGACTTGCGCTTAACGGCGCAGCTGACGAAATAATATGCCTTGAATCCGAAGCAACGCAGGCTGCAACGGTTTATAATCTTGAAACAAACAAAACAACCGTCGGCGTTTATGATAAATCGAAGCTTAACGGCAACGATAAATATGATGTTTACCTTTCCGGCGCATCGGCACTGCTGACCGTTGAAAACCCGCTTGCAGAGCAAAAGCGCGAGCTTGTGATTTTCAGAGATTCCTTCGGCTCATCGCTCGCCCCTCTCATGCTTGAGGGCTACAGCAAAATCACCCTTGTTGATTTAAGATATATTTCATCACAGATTTTAGGCGAATACGTCGATTTCGAAAATTGCGACGTGCTGTTTATTTTTAACACACAGATAATCAACCAAAGTTCATTATTGAAATAACAAAAAGCAGAGGTTTAAACCTCTGCTTTTTTATCTTTTAAAAGATAATCTTCTATTTTTTTGCCGTCCTCATATCCAAGCGCATAAAGCTTTTGCATACCTTCTTTATCTCTGGTTATTGTGTTTACTCCAAAGCATTCTCTCGGATAAATGAGCAGGATTTTGCCCTGCTCCTGAAGTTCAATAAGCTTTTCGACTCCGTTATTATACATGTTGTGCATGTTGAGAATTTGGTCACGGATTTTCGGATATTGGCAAAGCAAAATTTTTACCAAAAATTCGGGCATAGGCTCTTTTCTGTAATCTATCGGCAAGGTTATGCACACAACAAGCTTGTCAACGCCGTCCTCAAATGCCTTTTTATAGGGAATAGGGTCTGAAAGCCCGCCGTCAAAAAATCTTTCACCCTTAACAACCTGCGGCTTAAGGCAAGCAACAGGGATTGCACAGCACGCTTTAAGAATTGAATAATCATCCTGAGCCAAATCATCTTTGGTAAAATATTTCGGCGTTGCCGTGTCAACATAGGTTGAAACGCAGGTGAATTTTTTTGGCGAGTTTTTTATTGCTTCATAATTCAGAGGATCCTTGCCCGTGCTGTTGGTTATTCCCGAATATAAATAATCAAGGTCAATAAGCATTCCCTTTTTAAAATAGTTGCCGACGCTGAAATATTCTTTCTCAAAAGAATATTCATCATAAAATCTCTTCGTTCTTCCGCGCTGACCCGCAACATATGTAACAAGATTTGCACTGCCCGACGAAACGCCGAGGCAATAATCAAAATCAATTCCCTTATCCATAAGATAATCATAAATACCGCTTGTGTATATTCCGCGGAGACCTCCGCCGATATCAATTATTCCTGTCATATGATACACCTCACACATATGCAATTATATATCAAACAAGAAACAAAATCAATCAGCAAACAATACCTTTTGTTTGATAAACTAAAAAAGATTTACCGAAAGGGCGGATACAATAAAGCTTGTCATATCAGCCAAAAGAGCTGCAGGCACGGTGCATCCGCTTTTTTTGATTCCGATTGAACCATAATATACCGTTACTGCATAAAAGGTTGTTTCCGTTGACCCCATTATAATTGAAGCTACCCTGCCTTCAAGCGAATCGGGGCCGAAATTTTTCAGTATCTGCTCATACATTGTCAGCGAGCCACTGCCCGAAACAGGGCTTAATACCGTAAGCGGCAAAACATCAACGGGAATTCCCGTTATCTCTGCCACAGGCTCAAGCATCTTTGTTATAACATCCAATGCGCCCGACTGCCTTAACATAGTAACGCCCAAAACCAACCCCATTAGCGGCGGCAAAAGCTTAACTGCGGATTGCAGACCTCTTGCCGCGCCTGTGACAAAGCTGTCAAAAACATCAAAGCCTTTTATAATTCCGAAAACAACGATAAGCACCGTTACCAAGGGCAGAATAACGGATGTTACTTTTTCCATTTAACACCCTCCTTAAACTTAATCATAACAAAAGCCGCAGTCAGTCCCACAGTCAGAGCTGCGGCGGAGGATACCCATGAAGCAGGCATAATATCAAACGGCGTTTTGCAGCCGTAATCCTGGCGCATTGAAGCAACCGTTGTGGGGATAAGATGAAACGCAGCCGAGTTCATAACAACAAATTTTATCATGTCCCCACTTGCCCTTTCTTTTGAAGAATTTTCCGCCTGCAAACAGCGCATTGCTTCAAGCCCGAGCGGAGTTGCTGCATTTCCGAGGCCAAGCAGATTTGCGGTTACATTCATCGAAATTGCTTTTGCCGTTTTACTTTTCATATCCATTTTCGGAAAAATGAGCTTTAAAATCGGCGATAAAACTCGGCACACAACACCCGTAAGCCCCGATTTTTCCGCAATTTCCATAAGCCCTCCCCAAAGGCACATTGTTCCGCCAAGCCTTATGCAAAGTGACACCGCATCGGATGCGCTTGAAATAATTGCTGACGACAAAGCATCTGCTCTTCCTGCAAAAAGCGCAGCTATAACCGAAAAAACGACCATACCTGCCCAAATATAATTAATCATAGCAGCAATTTCCCCCTTAAAAGCCGAAAAAGTTTTATTTTTTTCATCTTGGTTTCTTTTTCTTATTGACATTTATGGCAAAAAGTGGTATAAATTTATTGTAGAAATTGTTTCACAGTTTGTTTATGGAGGAATAAAATATGTACGCAGGATTTATACGTGAAATCGACAGTGTCGGCAGAATTGTTATCCCCATGCAGTTAAGAAAAGAGCTTGGTCTTCTTGAACGAGGCAGCAAGCTCGAGCTTTTCTGCGACGGCAAGCAGATTATTGCAAAAAAAGCGGTTAAGGATTGCATCTTTTGCAAGGCAAACGATGATTTAACTGAATTTGACGGCAAATACATCTGCAAAACATGCCTTGAAAAAATTAAGGCTGAGTAATCATAATATCTTCTCCCACAAACAGCCACGGTGCAGTTTGGGGGATTTTTTTTCGTTCCTGTGAATATATATGACTATCGGCCGTTAAATTTGACTGATAAATTATATTCATGAAGGGAACAGTATATGGATTGGCACACATTATCTGCGGCGGAAACTGCCTCGGCATTAAAAAGCAGCCTTGAAAACGGATTATCTGAACAAGCGGCAAAAACAGCTCTTATCAAACTTGGAGAAAATAAACTCAACGATAAAAAGAAGCCTTCTATTCTGCGGCAATTCATTGCGCAATTTTCGGATTTTTGCGTTATTATTTTATTTATAGCCTGCATAATTTCATTTTTAACAAGCCTTATTGAAGGCAACAAAGATTTTGTTGAACCGATTGTTATTCTTCTGATAGTTATTCTGAATGCCGCCATAGGCGTTTTTCAGGAACGGCGTGCGGAACGTGCTCTTGAATCGCTGCAAAAAATGTCTGCACCCCACGCTGTTGTTAAACGCTCGGGCAAAACAAAAAAAATTCCCGCTTCACAGCTTGTACCGGGAGATTTTATTTTTCTCGAAAGCGGAGATATGGTTCCTGCCGACGCTCGGCTTGTGTCCGCAAATTCACTCAAAGTTCAGGAAAGTGCACTGACTGGCGAATCCGAGCCTTGCGAAAAAAATGCGTATAGCCTTTTCAGACCCGAATGTGCCCCTGCAGACAGAAAAAATATGGTTTTTTCTTCAACAACGGTTCTCGCAGGCAACTGCACGGCAATTGTCACTCAAACAGGGATGGATACTCAGGTGGGTAAAATCGCTCACCTGCTTGCAAATGAAGAATCTCCTCAGACACCCCTGCAGATTAGGCTCGGCAAAATCGGAAAGGCTTTGGGAATCGGCGCTCTGATAATATGCGCCTTTGTTTTTATTCTCGGAATAATTCGTCAAAGCGGTGTTCTGCCGTCATTCATGCTTTCAGTCAGCCTTGCAGTTGCAGCAATCCCCGAGGGACTTCCTGCAATTGTTACAATCGTTTTGTCAATGGGTGTTCAACGCATGGCAAAAAGCAACGCCATTATCCGCCACCTCCCCGCAGTTGAAACGCTTGGTGCCGCAACGGTTATCTGCTCGGATAAAACGGGCACACTCACTCAAAATAAAATGAGTGTCACTCAGGTAAGATGCTCTGCGGGTGAAGTTTCGCTGAACAGCCGTGAAGCAAAAAACATTCTGCTTTTGGGTGCAATATGCAACAACTCACGGGCTATAAAACGGGGAAAAGCGATTTCATACAGCGGTGACCCTACCGAAACAGCAATTTTATCAGCCGCAGCCGAAAGCGGTGAGAATATTTTTGAAATTGAAAAAAACTTTCCGCGTCTTCACGAAACGCCTTTTTCAAGCGAAAAAAAACTTATGGCAACCGTAAATTCTTTTTCGGGCAAACCAAAGCTTATTGTAAAAGGTGCTCCCGATGTTGTTCTGACAGCCTGCACAAAGCTTGACTCGGGCACTTCAGTATTGCAGATAACTCCTTCTCTGCGCCGCAAAATTCTCCTGCACAATGAGCAAATGGCTAAAGATGCACTTCGTGTTATTGCTGTTGCTTACAGAGATTGTGACGGCAGAAACGATTTTGAAGAAAAAAATCTGATCTTCGCAGGGCTTATCGGCATGATTGACCCGCCGAGACCCGAGGCTGCAAAAGCCGTTGCCACCTGCAAACGCGCAGGAATAACGCCGGTTATGATAACAGGCGACCACGTTGTAACCGCATGTTCCGTTGCTGAAAAGCTCGGCATTCTTGAAAAAGGCAACAAAGCTGTAACGGGCAGCGAGCTTGATTCAATGAGCGACGGCGAACTTGCCAAAATCATAAATAATTGCAGAGTTTTTGCAAGAGTAAGCCCTGAACACAAGGTAAGAATTGTTAAAGCATTCCGGGCAAAAGGCGAAATCGTGGCAATGACAGGTGACGGAGTTAACGATGCACCTGCCCTCAAGGCGGCCGACATCGGCTGCGCAATGGGCAAGGGCGGAACTGACGTTGCAAAAAATGCCGCAGATATGATTCTTACAGACGATAACTTTGCAACTATAGTCAAAGCCGTTGAACAAGGCAGAGGCATATTTGATAACATAAAAAAAGCCGTGCATTTTCTGCTCGGCACAAATATCGGCGAAATTTTAGCAGTCTTTGCAGCTTCAGTATTAGGACTTGAACCGCCTCTTTTGCCAATTCAGCTTTTATGGGTAAATCTTGTTACCGATTCTCTGCCTGCCATGGCTCTAGGAACCGAAAAAACCGAAAAAGATATTATGAGCAGAGCACCTGTTTCACCGGGCAAAGGTTTTTTCTCCGACGGACTATGGATGGATATAACTCTCGAAGGCATGCTTGTGGGCACGGTTACAATCCTTGCATTTTTAATCGGAAGCTTCATGTTTGGCGCAGAAAACAGTCTTATTCTCGGCAGAACTATGGCTTTTTGCACCATAAGCTTTTGTGAAATAGCACACGCCGTCAACATGCGTTCATCTCTTCCGCTTTACAAAGCAGGCTTTTTCAGCAACAAAGCAATGACTTTTGCTGTTATAATATGCACCGCCGTTCAGGCTTCTGTTGTGATTTTTGAACCTCTTGCCCATATTTTCGGAGTAACCGTTCTTACCGGCACTCAATGGGCTGCCGTCGCCGGACTTTCGCTTATTCCCCTCATAATAGGAGAAATCGGGAAAACAGTTTTCTCCGGAAAAAGATAAAAAACGCCCCCGTGCTCAATGCACGGGGGCGTCATTAATTATCGTTTGCGTCTTCGCTCAGATTAGAGGAGGCTCTTGATAAGGTTGCCCAATGCCTGGAAGAGACCGAGCATACCTTCAGGTGTAAACATGCTTTTGGGAGCAAAGAGAGGATCGAAGCGAAGTGTAATATTGCTCCACATATCTGCCTCGAAGAATCTGTTCCAATCCCAGTTTTCGATCGTGGGAAGGAGAAGAAGAACTATTGTTCCGTCAGAATTCTTGTTAAGGGATGTTTCGTTTCTTTCGCAAACATAGTTGTTGTTCCAGTAGTAGAGCTTGAAGTTCTTGCCGAGTGCCATGTAAATCTTACCGTCTGTGCTGTAAACTCGGAAGAAGAATTCGGTATGATGCTTCCACTGAGTCTGGAAGATAAGGGTTGTCTTTGCAATGGTTGTTCCTTCGCTGTTGATGCCTTCCTTCCAGTTTTCCTTATCGTAGGGATCTTTGCCTTCATCAACATAGTAAATCTTCCAGTCAACTACTTCATAGTTTTCACCGGGTCTGTTGCCGTCTGTGATGATGCTGTTTCTTACCATGTCGCCGATACCCATTTCGATACCTGCTTCTATATCCATTTCACGCTCAACGTCATCGCCGTAATAGAGAGGATTGGTGGACAGAACAGATGAAAGTGCCATTGTTTCGGTAAGAGGAAGGGAGCTGTTGTTATTATAATCTACGTAAACCTGGATTGTTCCTAACTGATATGCTGCATAGAGATCAAGTCCGTATGCGGGCATAGTGCTTGCAATTGAGCCGCCTTCAAGATTTCTCCAGTTAAGGAAGATATATCCGTCGGGCATGCTTGATTCAACAATTGCTCTTGCATCTGCAGTTACGGAAGTATCAATCTTTTCGCCTGTCTTATATTTAACAACGATAGGCTCTGCATACTTTCTGTCTGCAATATCCTTTGTAAGGTCTGCATCGGGTGTTGCATAGTAGAATTTGAGTTCATACTCAAGAGCTTCCCACTGTGCATAGATTTCGATTGTCTGACCGTTAGCATACAGTTTGATAGCCTCATATGTAAGCTCATCAACGGGGAATGTAACATCAACCGCATTTGCGCCTGTGCCAACCTTCCAGCCTGTGAACTTGTAGCCATATCTGCCCTGGAAAGGAGTGGGCTGCTCGCTGTTTTCCTTGCCTGCGATGGGAAGGTATGCTTCATTACCGTTTGCGTCTGTGAAGGTCTTGCCTTCAACAACGATTGCATCACCCATCTTAACTGTTTCATCAAGAGTAAGTTTAGTAATAAACTGAGCCTCTTTGTTGTTCTGCATGTTGAATACGATTGTATACTCAGCTTCCTGGAAATCAGCTACAAAAACAACTTCGCTGCCATAGCTGCCGTCAAGAACAATACCTGAGCCTGTGTACTTAACAGCTTCGCCTGTTCTTTCATTAATCCAGCCATTGAATACATAGCCGAAGGGTGCTGTTGTGTCTGCTGTTGTCTTAACGCTTACGCTGTAAGCATACTTTTCATCTGTTGCCTGAGTTGCAGCTGTTGCAACGGTTTCTGTGTAATTATCTGTAAATGCACCTGCATCTTCATCATAAACAGGAACTTTCCATGTTATGTTGAAATCAAGAGTTGTACCTACATAATATACCTTTGCGCCGTCAAATGTAAAGCCTGCATCGATTGATTCAAACTTTGAGGTTGCTTCGTCGCTGTAAACGAGAGGCATTGTGCCTATGTATCCGAGTGTAGCATTTACTGATTCTGCAGCAGCTTTAAGTGCCGATGTGATATCAGTCTTCTTAAGAGTTGCGCCTGCATCCTCATACTTAACAGCACCAACCTTCCAGCCGCTGCCGTTCTCATAATCTCTTACCATGAAGGTGATTGATGAGTCAAAGTTGGTCCACTCTGCGTAGAAGGACATGTCTTCTGTATAGGTGTATGTTACAGCTGCTGTATATTCGCCCTTACCGTCAACCTTGGAAACGATGTTGCCGTCTGCATCAGTCCAATATGCAAACTTAGAGCCGTCCTTGGTTGCTTTGTATGTAACAGTCTTGTCATAAGTTGCTTCAACAGTTGCAACGGGTTTTGCATCGCCCTTATTGAGATAGAATGACGCAATATATGTGTTAGCTGTCCATGTAACGCTTGCGGTTGCACCCTTAATGTTATCAACTGTAATCTTTTCGGGAGTCCAAGCTGCTGTGTAGCCTGTCTTTTCAGGTGTGGGAAGCGCTGTAAGGTCAACCTCTTCACCGTATGCAGCCTTAACTACAAGCTTACCGTTTTCATCGATGCTTGCGTTTTCGGGAAGCTCACCGTCGATTGCGCCGCCCTTAAGGTCAACTGTTACGCTGAACTCATCTGTTGAAAGAACACGCTTGAATGTAATATTGTTTGTAACCTTATATGAAGCAAGGTCAACTACCTTACCTGTTGAAGCGTTTGCCCAACCAATCTGGTTTTCAACCTCTGCGGGAGCGGTTACGGCTGCATCCTTAACATATTCGGTTGCACTGATTTCTGTTCCGTCATTCTCAAGGAATGTTACAGTGTACTTCTTAACGGTTGAACCGCCTGCTGCAGGATTCTTACCGCAGGTGAAAGTATGATACATATCTTCAATGATGAATGCCTTGAGATGGCTGTAGTTGATGTTCATTGCTCTTGTGTTTGAAATCAATACAGGATCCCAACTGTTCTGATCTACGAGTGCCTGTGTTGTAAAGAATACGTTGCCGGGCACCTTAGCATTCATTGCAATTGCGTCTCCGCTGTTATCGTCTGAAATGTCACCGCATTTCCAGTAACGATACTCTGCGTACATCTCACCGATGTC
>JBGVNA010000221.1:0-28145 GCA_045125175.1 Acutalibacteraceae bacterium | reverse complement strand
CACAGGCTTATTATGAATTCAAAAACGGTAATATTGCAGGATTGGAGCTTAATGCTTTCGCAACCATGCCCATTGACGAATAAAAATCGATAAATTTTACCGAAAAATGAATTTTTGGCAATTTTTTATTGCAAAATATGTTCGCTGTATTGACTTTACAAAAAACTGTGATATAATTATCATGGGTAAGGTTGGGGAAGCGATTTTTGTGCTTTGTCAAGAGTTACAAAACAAGCTTTTTTAACCGTATAAATTTGTTTAATTTTAGTGGCTTTTCTGCAAGAAAGGAGAAAAACTATGGAAAATATGACTACCAACAAGAGCGTTCTTTCATGGATTAACGAAAAAGTTGAACTCGTTAAGCCTGAAAAGATCGTTTGGATTGACGGCAGCGAGGAGCAGATTGAAGCTCTCCGCGCAGAAGCTTGCTCAACAGGCGAAATGATTAAGCTTAATCAGGATCTTCTTCCCGATTGCTATCTTCACAGAACAGCAGTAAATGACGTTGCTCGTGTTGAAGGCAGAACTTTTATCTGCGCTCCCACAAAGGAGGAAGCAGGCCCCACAAACAACTGGATGGATCCCGCAGAAGCATATGAAATGCTTTATGCAATTGCTAAGGACAGCTACAAGGGCAGAACCATGTATGTTATTCCTTATTCAATGGGTCCCGTTGGTTCGAAGTTCTCAAAGATCGGTATTGAGCTCACAGACTCAATCTATGTTGTTCTCAACATGGTTATCATGACAAGAGTAGGTTCCGATGTTCTCAAGGCTCTCGGCGACAGCGAGGACTGGGTTCGCGGTCTTCACTGCAGATGCGATATCGACGAAGAGAAGAGATATATCTGCCAGTTCCCCCAGGATAACACAATCATTTCTGTTAACTCAGGCTACGGCGGAAACGTTCTTCTCGGCAAGAAGTGCTTTGCACTCCGTATCGCTTCATATCAGGGCAAGAATGAAGGCTGGCAGGCAGAGCATATGCTCATCCTCGGTCTCCAGAAGCCCGACGGAGAAATCAGATACATCTGCGCTGCATTTCCCTCAGCTTGCGGCAAAACAAACCTTGCGATGCTTATTCCTCCCGAGGGATATTATAAAAACGGCTACCGCGTATGGTGCGTAGGTGACGATATTTCATGGATTCGTAAGGGCGAAGACGGCAGACTCTATGCTATCAACCCCGAAAACGGTTTCTTCGGCGTTGCTCCCGGCACAAACGAAAAGTCAAATCCCAATGCTCTTGCTTCAACAAGAAAGGGTACAATATTCACAAACGTTGCTCATAACCTTGACAATAACACAGTTTGGTGGGAAGGCCTTGATAAGAATCCTCCCGCAAATGCTGTTGAGTGGAAGGGTAATCCCTGGAACGGCCAGGAGAGTGAAGAAAAAGGTGCACATCCCAACAGCCGTTTCACAGCTCCTGCTGTTAACTGCCCCTGCATCAGCTCCGAGTTTGAGAATCCCAACGGTGTTCCCATCTCAGCTATCGTATTCGGCGGCAGACGCGCAAAGCTTGCTCCCCTCGTTTATCAGTCAAGAGATTGGAATCACGGTGTATTTGTTGGTTCAATCATGGCTTCTGAAACAACTGCAGCTGCTGCAGGCGCAGTAGGCGTTGTTCGCCGTGACCCCATGGCTATGCTTCCTTTCTGCGGCTACAACATGGCTGATTACTGGCAGCATTGGATCAACATCGGCGCAGGCCTTGATGCTGATAAGGCTCCCAAGATTTTCAATGTTAACTGGTTCCGTAAGGACGATGAAGGCAACTTCATGTGGCCCGGCTTCGGCGATAACCTCCGTGTTCTCGATTGGATTATTGACCGTTGCGAAGGCAAGGTAGAGGCAGACGAAACTGCTATCGGTTATGTTCCCAAGGCAGCAGACATCAATCTTGAAGGCATCGAAGACGAAGTCAGCGATGCTCAGCTTGCAGAGCTTCTCAGCGTTGATGTTTCACTCTGGAAGGACGAGGTTGCAGGTATTGAAGAATTCTACGGTAAGTTTGACAGACTTCCCGCAACTCTTAAGGCAGAGCTTGAAACCCTCAAAGAAAATATCAGCAAGTAATTATCAAAGGGCATCGTGAAAACGGTGCCCTTTTCATAAATGCGGAGGATTTGGTTTGAAAAAGATATTTAAATATGCTTCTGTTGCTGTAGGTTGTTTTTTAGCGGTTTATGTTTCGGCAATGCTTTTTGCGGAGGGCTTCAGCTTAGGGCTTGTTCCGATTTTTGTTTTTTCGGCGGCGTTTATATTGAACGGAGTATTTTTTGAAAAAATCAAAAAGACGGTGTCGGTTTTGCTGGTCTGTGTAAGTCTTGCTGTTGTTGTTTTTGGGGGCAGCCTTGCAGTTTACGGTAATAATGATAATGTAACATATAAAGAAGAGGTCGTTATTGTTCTGGGTAAAGGTCTTGACGGCGATAAAATACTGCCCGATCTTGCAAAGAGGCTGGATAAAGCGGTTGAATATCATCAGAAAAATCCCGAGGCGTTTATTGTTGTTTCGGGCGGAAAGGGAACCGATGAAAAAATTTCCGAAGCACTGGCTATGGAGAATTATCTGATTGATAAGGGAATACCTGTCGATATAATTATAAAGGAAGATAAATCAACCTCAACTCAGGAAAATTTTGCTTTTTCTTCTGATATTATCAGCGAAAAAATCGGTGATGATTATTCTGCGGCTTTTATAACAAATAATTTTCATATTTACCGCGCGCAGAAATACGCAGAGATGGCAGGCGTTAATGTTACTCATCTCGGTGCAGATATTCAGTGGTATACCGTGCCGTCAAATTATATGCGTGAGATTTTGGTTGTGGCGGCATACTGGGTAAAAACGATTGTGTAAAGGAGCTGTTTCTTTGAGAAAATATGATGTTATACTTTTTGATTTGGACGGAACTCTGACTGACCCGGGTTTAGGTATAACCAATTCGGTTGCACATGCACTCAATAAATACGGAATAACGGTAAATGACAGAAAAGAATTATATAAATTCATAGGTCCGCCTTTACATGAATCTTTTGAAAAATTCTACGGCTTTTCCAGGAAAAAAGCAATGCAAGCGGTTGAATATTACAGAGAATACTATAAAGTAAAAGGAATATATGAAAATTCTGTTTATGACGGTATTGAAAACCTGCTGGTTAAATTAAAAGAGCGCGGTAAGAAGATTGTTCTTGCAACTTCAAAGCCTGAGGTGTTTGCAAGAGAAATATTACGGCATTTTTCTCTTGATAAATATTTCTTTTACGCTGCCGGCAGTAATCTTGACGGCACAAGAACAAATAAGGCGGAGGTTATTGATTATGCACTGTCTGCATGTGAGGTCTGTGATAAGTCAACTGTTGTGATGATAGGTGACAGAGAGCATGATATCATTGGTGCAAACAAAAACGGTATTGAGTCGTTAGGTGTTCTTTTTGGCTACGGTAATCGCAAGGAGCTTGAAGCTGCCGGTGCAACATACATTGCCGAGAGGGTAGAGGATATAGAAAAAATTTTGCTTTAAATCTGCTTGGGCATCCCTTTTTTCGGATGCCTGAATTTTTTTGTTATAATCTATTGACAAAGCAAAAAAAATGTTGTACTATATCATCACGCTTTAACGCATAAAAGCTTTAAAGCAATGATGATTAAAAGGACTGAAGTGAATGAACGGACAAGTTGCAATCTGGTTAACCATAGTCATTTATATTGTGCTTATGGCAGTTATAGGTGTTACACAGGGCAAGAAGGCCAAAAGCATTGCTGACCTTACGGTTGGCGGCAGAAATGCAGGCGCATGGCTTTCGGCTCTTTCATACGGAACAGCTTATTTCTCCGCCGTTATGTTTGTTGGCTATGCAGGCGGAACAGGTAAATCATATGCTCTTTGGGGCGTTATTGCAGGTATCGGCAATGCTGTTTTCGGCTCATGGCTTGCATGGAAGGTTCTTGCTCGCAGAACAAGAGATGCTTCTGCTCGCCTTAAGCTTAAAACAATGCCTCAGTTCCTTGACGCACGTTATACAAGCAGCAAAATGAAGCTTTTCGCGTGCCTTGTAATATTTATTTTCCTTGTTCCTTATTCGGCATCGGTTTATAAAGGACTTGCTTCTGTTGCAGAGGTTCTTCTTGGCATAAATGTTGATATATGCATGATAATCATTGCTGTTGTTGCTGCTTTTCTTCTTGTTTTCGGCGGCTATCTCGTTCAGGCTCGTGCCGATTTTATGCAGGGTATCGTTATGATGTTTGGCGTAGTGCTTCTCATAGTGTGCGTTGTCCGCTGCGATGCAGTCGGTGGCTTCAGCGGTCTTGCAGAGTATACAAAGAATCTTGGCGTTCAGCCGAGTGCGGAAAACGGCTTGCCGACACTTGATGCTTCTCAGTGGATTTCACTTTGGGCAACAGTGCTTATGACAAGCTTTGGCACATGGGGTCTTCCTCAGATGGTTCAGAAGTATTTCGGCATCAAAGACGATAAACAGGCTAAGAAAGGCATTACAATTTCAACCTTCTTTGCGTTCCTTGTTGCGGGCGGCGGATACTTTATCGGCTCGCTTTGCTACAGATATTTTACATATGCACAGCTTAATGACCCTGCAGCGGAGGGGTATATCTCTCAGGACTATATTGTTCCCGAAATGCTTAAGGCATCAAACCTTCCCTCTGTTCTTCTCGGCATTGTACTTGTGCTTCTTATTGCAGCTTCGGTTTCAACACTTTGCTCGGTAACTCTTACCGCAAGCTCAACTCTTACAATCGACTTCATCAAGCATTTCAAAAAAGATATGAGCGAGAGAAAAACATCATTTACAATTAAGGTATTATGTGTTATATTTGTAATATGCTCATATGTTATTGCAAATTCAGACACGCCCATTCTTGATATGATGAGCTATTCATGGGGAATAATTTCAGGTTCGTTCCTTGCACCTTATGTTATTTCTCTCTATTGGAAGAAGATGAATACCAAGGGCGCATGGGCAGGTATCCTCGGCGGCTTCTGCATTGCTGTTGTACCTGCAGCCGCAAAGGTTATCTGCGGTTTTGCAGCTAATGATGCTCTCATATGGCTTGCAGGTAAAGGTCCCGTGTTTGCTTGTGCGGCAATGCTTGCTTCACTTGCACTTTGCTTTATCGTAAGCGCAGCTACCAAGTCAACCAACGAGAAGGAAACTGAATTCTTCTATAACGGTGAGGTCGTTGCTGAATAATTAAAATAATTTCTGTAAACGGATTGTCTGAAAAGGCTATCCGTTTACAGCCGTTTATAAGTATCACAAAGAAAAGGATTGAAAACATGCCAATTACAGAATTTCTCGAAAAAAATGCGCAACTTTACAAGGATGATGTAAGCCTTGTTGAAATTAATCCCGAGATTCAGGAAAAAAGCCGTGTTACATGGCGCGAATATTCGCTTATCGAGCAGGGTGCAAACGGCGACGGCAGGAGCGAAATAACATGGGAAGAGTTTGATAAAAGAGCAAACCGCTTTGCAAACCTTCTTCTTTCAAGAGGAATAAAGAAGGGTGACAGAGTTGCCATTCTTCTGATGAACTGCATTGAATATCTGCCTGTTTATTTCGGCATTCTCAAAACGGGTGCGCTTGCCGTGCCTCTTAACTACCGTTATACAGCGGATGAAATCAAATATTGTCTTAAGCTTTCAGAAAGCGATGCAATTGTTTTTGGCCCTGAGTTTACAGGCAGAATGGAGCAGATTTCGGACCGTATTCCCGATGTAAGACTTCGTTTTTATATTGGCGGAGACTGCCCTACGTTTGCTGAAAGCTACAATAAGCTTGTTACATACTGCACATCAAGAAAGCCGGAAATTGAAATCTCGGACGATGACCATGCGGCAATTTATTTTTCTTCGGGTACAACCGGTTTCCCAAAGGCTATTCTTCATGCTCACCGTGCGCTTGTTCATTCATGCAAGGTTGAGCAGGCTCATCATTCGCAGACGAAAGACGATGTATTCCTCTGCATACCGCCTCTCTATCATACAGGCGCAAAAATGCATTGGTTCGGTTCTCTGCTTACGGGCGGCAAAGCTGTTCTTCTCAAGGGTGCAAAGCCTGAATGGATTATAAAAGCAGTTTCTGAAGAAAAATGCTCAATTGTGTGGCTTCTTGTGCCATGGGCGCAGGATTTGCTGGATGCAATTGACAGAGGCGATGTTGAGCTTGGCAGATATAATCTTGACCAATGGAGACTCATGCATGTCGGCGCACAGCCCGTTCCTCCCAGCCTTATTAAAAGATGGCTTAAAGTATTTCCGCATCATCAGTATGATACAAACTACGGCTTAAGCGAATCTATCGGCCCCGGCTGCGTTCATCTTGGTGTTGAAAATGTTCATAAGGTTGGTGCAATCGGTAAGGCGGGCTACGGTTGGGAAACCAAAATCGTTGATGAAAACGGTAATGAAGTGGCAAAGGGCGATGTTGGTGAGCTTGCTGTCAAAGGCCCCGGCGTTATGCTTTGCTATTTCAACGATGAAAAAGCAACGGATGAGGTTCTTCACGGTGAATGGCTTCATACAGGAGATATGGCGCAGGAGGATGAGGACGGCTTCATTTATCTTGTTGACCGTAAAAAGGACGTTATTATTTCAGGCGGTGAAAATCTTTATCCTGTTCAGATTGAAGACTTCCTTCGCAAGCATGAATCAATAAAGGACGTTGCCGTTATCGGACTGCCCGATTCAAGACTCGGTGAAATTGCAACTGCAATTATTGAAATTAAAGAGGGCTTTGAGGCGAATGAAGAGGAAATTAATGATTTCTGCCGTGACCTTCCGCGTTACAAGCGTCCGCATAAAATAATTTTTGCTGAGGTTCCCCGCAATCCCACAGGCAAAATTGAAAAGCCTAAGCTTCGCAAGATTTATTGCGGTGAAAGCCTGGTCGCTTCGCAGGTTGAAATGAAAATAAACAAATGATAAATTAAAATATTCAGATAAAATCACAGATTAGGAGGATGTCAGTTGAAAAAACTGTTTTTAGGAAATGAGGCAGTTGCAAGAGGTCTTTACGAAGCAGGCTGCCGAGTTGTATCAAGCTATCCGGGTACCCCCAGCACAGAGGTAACGGAGTTTGCAGCAACATATGATGAAATTTTTTCCGAATGGGCACCCAATGAAAAGGTAGCCATGGAGGTTGCTTTCGGCGCAAGCGTTGTAGGCGCACGTTCATTCTGCGCAATGAAGCATGTAGGTCTTAATGTTGCGGCAGACCCTCTTTTTACCGCATCATATACAGGTGTAAATGCAGGCATGGTTATTCTTGTTGCCGATGATCCCGGTATGCATTCGTCTCAGAATGAGCAGGATTCCAGACACTATGCAATGGGTTCAAAAACGATGATGCTTGAGCCCTCGGATTCCGCAGAATGCCTTGAATTTACAAAGAGAGCATTTGAGCTTTCCGAAAAGTTTGATACTCCCGTTATTATCAGACTTACAACAAGAGTTGCTCATTCAAGAAGTGTTGCTCCTGTTACGGACAGAGTGGATAACGGACTTAAGGAATATGTAAAAAATCCTCAGAAGTATGTTATGGTTCCCGCAAATGCAAAGGGTAAGCATGTTGTTGTTGAGCAGCGCATTCTTGATCAGATTGCTTATTGCGAAACAGGTGCAGAGGGACTCAACACTGTTGAATATAACAGCAAAAAGATCGGTGTAATTGCATCGGGCATTTGCTATGAATATGCAAAGGAAGCTCTCGGAGAAAATGCATCATATCTCAAGCTCGGCTGTGTTTATCCGCTGCCCATTCAGATGATAAAGGATTTCGCTGCGGAGTGCGAAACAGTTTATGTGCTTGAAGAGCTTGATGATTATATTGAAACCCACTGCCGTAAAAACGGTATCAACGTTATCGGTAAGGATGCATTTACTCTTCAGGGTGAATATTCACAGAGCCTCATTGCAAAGGTGATTCTTGGTAAAGAGGTTGAAAGCATGAAGGCTGATGTGAACATTGTTCCCAGACCTCCCGTGCTTTGTGCGGGCTGCCCCCACAGAGGACTTTTCTATGCTCTCAAGCAGCTTAATGTAACCGTAAGCGGCGATATCGGCTGCTACACTCTCGGCTTTGCACAGCCCCTCGGTATGATTGATACCGTTCTTTGCATGGGTGCATCTGTTTCTGCTCTTCATGGCAGAAACGCCGCTGACCCGGCAAATGCAAAGAAGAGCGTTGCTGTTATCGGTGATTCAACCTTCATCCATTCGGGTGTAACGGGTCTTATCAACATTGCCTATAATGCAACAGATTCTGTTGTTATTATACTTGATAACTCAATCACAGGCATGACAGGTCATCAGCAGAATCCCACAACAGGCAAAAATATCAAAGGCGAGCCTGCAAACGCAGTCAGCCTTGAAGCTCTTGCGAAGGCTGTCGGTATTCAGAATGTTATTGTTGTTGACCCCTATAATCTTGCGGAAACAAAAGAGGGCATCAAGCAGGCTCTTGAAGCAGATGGCCCCGCGGTTGTTATTTCAAGACGTCCCTGTGCTCTGCTTAAAACGGTTAAGCATAACCCGCCCCTTAAGGTTAATGCAGATAAGTGCAAATCTTGCAAAATGTGCATGAAGATAGGTTGCCCCGCCATCAGCATGAAGGACGGCAAGGCACAGATTGACTTCACACAGTGCCTCGGCTGTAACGTTTGCAGCCAGCTTTGCAAGTTCGGCGCAATAGAATAATAGGGGAGGAGCATGAATATGAATAAATCAATTATGATTGTCGGTGTCGGCGGCCAGGGTACGCTGCTTGCAAGCCGAATTCTCGGTGCAGCACTTCTTGACTGCGGCTATGACGTAAAAGTGTCGGAAGTTCACGGAATGAGCCAGAGAGGCGGCTCTGTTGTTACATATGTGCGTTTCGGTGAAAAAGTTGCTTCTCCTATAATCGAAAAAGGTGAGGCGGATATTATCCTTGCTTTTGAGCAGCTTGAAGCTGCAAGATGGCTCGAATATCTTAAGCCTGACGGCAAAATCATAGTAAATACTCAGCAGATGGATCCCATGCCCGTTGTTATGGGCGTTGCCGAATATCCCGAGGGTGTTATTGAAGCAATTAAAGCCGCAGGTGCGGATGTTGAAACCGTTGACGCCCTTCCCATGGCTGTTGAAGCGGGAACTTCAAAGGCGGTTAACGTTGTTCTTATCGGCGCAATGGCAAAGAATATGTCAATCGTAAGCAAAGAAACATGGATTAAGGCTCTCAAAGAGAGCGTTCCTGCAAAGTTCCTTGAACTCAATCTCAAGGCATTTGAGATGGGTTATAACATATAATTTCAGAAGTGAAAAAGGAAGTGTTCCAAATGAGCAAATACTATCAGCCTGAAATTGAAACCGCATCGGTTGAAGAAATTAAGGCGATTCAGAGCGAAAAGCTTGTTAAGCAGGTAAAGCACGTTTATGAAAACGTTGAATATTACCGCAATCTTATGGATGAAAAGGGTGTTACCCCTGACGATATCAAGTCCATTGATGACCTTCACAAGCTTCCTTTCTTAACAAAGGCAGACCTTCGTGATGCATATCCCTATGGTCTTCTTGGCACAGATCTTAAAAACTGCGTAAGAATTCAGTCAACCAGCGGCACAACAGGCCGCCGAGTTGTTGCTTTCTATACACAGAAAGACGTTGACCTTTGGGAAGATTGCTGCGCCCGTGCAATTGTAGCGGCAGGCGGAACAAACGAGGACGTTTGCCAGGTTGCTTACGGCTACGGCCTTTTCACAGGCGGTCCCGGTCTTAACGGCGGTTCACATAAGGTAGGCTGCCTTACTCTTCCTATGTCATCGGGTAACACAGAGCGTCAGATTCAATTTATGCAGGATCTTCACTCAACAATTATTTGCTGCACACCCTCATATGCAGCTTATATCGGCGAAACTCTTAAGGAAATGGGACTTACTCCCGATGATATCGACCTTAAAGCAGGTATTTTCGGCGCTGAACCCTGGACGGAAGAGATGCGCCGTGATATTGAAAAATCACTCGGTATCAAGGCTTATGATATCTACGGTCTGACAGAAACCAGCGGCCCGGGTGTATCTTTTGAATGCGAAGAGCAGATGGGTATGCATATCAACGAGGACCACTTCCTTGCGGAAATAATTGACCCCGAAACAGGCGAAGTTCTTCCTGAGGGCTCAAAGGGTGAATTGGTATTTACCAGCCTTGATAAGGAAGCATTTCCGCTTCTTCGTTATCGCACAAGAGATATTTGTGTTCTTTCAAGAAAGAAGTGCTCTTGCGGACGAACTCTCATCAAGAT
This sequence comes from Acutalibacteraceae bacterium, assembly GCA_045125175.1. Lineage (GTDB taxonomy): Bacteria > Bacillota > Clostridia > Oscillospirales > Acutalibacteraceae > CAG-177. The sequence continues at coordinate 17,837 of JBGVNA010000221.1, read as the reverse complement.
GAGCAAGCCTATGGGCAGAAGCGATGATATGATGATTATCCGCGGTGTTAACGTGTTCCCCTCACAGATCGAAACCGTTCTTCTTAAGGAAGGCTATTCGGCAAACTATCTTATTGAGGTTGACAGAGCAAATAATACTGATACACTTGATGTATCCGTTGAGCTTACTCCCGAGCAGTTCTCCGATACCGTTAAAGACCTTGCAGCTAAGGAAAAGTCACTTGCAAACGCTATTAAAACTATGCTTGGTATCAATCCCAAGGTGCATCTCGTTGCACCCAAAACCATCACAAGAAGTGAAGGTAAGGCAGTAAGAGTTATTGATAAAAGAAAGCTTCACGATTAATTGAAAGGAGTGCAGACATGAGCGTTAAACAGATTTCAGTTTTTATTGAAAACAAAAAGGGTAAGCTTGCTGAAGCAACCCGCTACATTGCAGACCATAAAATAAATCTTAAGGCACTTTCGATTGCTGATACACAGGATTTCGGCATTCTTCGCCTTATCTGCGACGACCCCAAAGCAGCGGATGCGGCACTTAAGGACGGCGGATATATAACAACCGTAACAGATGTTCTTGCTGCGGCGATTTCTGATACTCCGGGCAGCCTTGCATCAATTCTTGAAGTACTTTCCGATGCTAATGTTGTTGTTGAATACACCTATGCATTCAATTCGTCAAAGGCAGGCGCATATATGATTTTTCGTGTTGACGATAACCAGATTGCTGCTGCAGCTCTTGCAGGTGCAGGCATCAAAACCGCAAATCAGGAAGATTTGTTTTAAGGTGATTCTTTGTAAAATAAAAGCAACCCCCGAAACTCAGGTTTCGGGGGTTAACTGTTTATATCGAATTTAGATAAGACCCTGTGCCATCATTGCATCTGCAACCTTGATGAAGCCTGCGATGTTTGCGCCTGCAACAAGATCATAGCCGAGGCCGTATTTTTCGGCAGCGGCAGCGGAATTATCGTGGATATCCTTCATAATCTGCTTGAGCTTGCTGTCAACCTCTTCTGCGGTCCAGCTGTATCTCATTGAGTTCTGGCTCATTTCAAGAGCTGAAACTGCAACGCCGCCTGCGTTAACTGCCTTTGAGGGAGCAACTGCCTTGCAGTTTTCCTTGAGATATGCAAGAGCATCATTTGTTGTGGGCATGTTGGCAACCTCGATATAGTAGGGAACGCCGTTTTCAACAAGCTTCTTTGCTTCTTCCATTTTGATTTCATTCTGTGTTGCACAAGGCATTGCAACGTCAACCTTAACGCCCCAGGGCTTTTCGCCTGCGTGGAATTCGGCACCGAACTTGTCAGCATAGTCCTGAACTTTATCACGGCCGGATGCTCTCATTTCAAGCATGTATTCGATCTTTTCATCTGTGTTGATGCCGTCTGCATCGTAAACATATCCGTCGGGGCCTGAGATTGTAACAACCTTGCCGCCGAGCTCGGTAATCTTCTTAACTGCGCCCCATGCAACGTTGCCGAAGCCGGAAATTGCAAAGGTCTTGCCCTTGATTTCTTCGCCGAAGTGCTTGAGCATTTCAACTGCATAGTATGTTGCACCGTAGCCTGTTGCTTCGGGTCTGATAAGTGAGCCGCCGTATGAGATGCCCTTGCCGGTGAGAACGCCGTTTTCAAACACACCCTTGATGCGTCTGTACTGACCGTAGAGATAGCCGATTTCCCTGCCGCCAACGCCGATATCACCTGCGGGAACGTCAACATCGGGGCCGATGTGTCTGTAAAGCTCTGTCATGAAAGCCTGGCAGAAACGAAGAATTTCAGCATCGCTCTTGCCTCTGGGGTCAAAATCGGAGCCGCCCTTTGCGCCGCCGATAGGAAGACCTGTGAGGCTGTTTTTGAAGGTCTGCTCAAAAGCAAGGAACTTCATAATGCCGATATATACGGAAGGATGGAAGCGAAGACCGCCCTTGTAGGGGCCTATTGCGCCGTTAAACTGCACTCTGTAGCCTGTATTAACCTGAACCTTGCCGTTATCGTCAACCCATGTAACGCGGAAAGAAATCTGTCTTTCAGGCTCTGCCATTCTCTCAAGCAATGAATACTTCTCATATTCGGGGTGCTGATCAACAACAGGTTTGATAGATTCATAAACTTCTGTTACGGTCTGAACAAACTCGGGTTCGTTTGCGTGTTTTTTTGCAACTGCTTCGATTGTGCGCTGAATGTAATCCATAAATAATTCTCCTTTTGAACTGACGGAGCTTGACCGGCAGCTGTATTAAGAATACGGACAAATCCGTTTTTTTACCGCTTTAATACACTAATACTACAGTGTGTAGTTTATTTTATACCAACAAAGCGAGAAATGCAACAAAAATTTATAAACTTTCATAATTTTGTGAATTATGTTTAAAAAACAAGCTTAATATGCAAGAATTTGCAACATTTGACAAGAAAACTTTCATTAATTTGGGCAAATCGTCTTTTTTTATAAAAAGAACGAACAAAAAATTGCGTTTTTTCACTTGATTTGCTTTACACAGTGTTATATAATACTATAGTTAGATAGGTTTAGATCCCGACTTGGGATGAAAGGGTGTATTGAGTTGAAAAGAACAGGTTTTGATAATGCTGAGTATATCAGCCGTCAGTCGGAGCAAATCAGAAAGCGTATCAATGAATTCGGCGGCAAGCTTTATCTTGAATTCGGCGGCAAGCTTTTTGATGACTTCCATGCATCAAGAGTGCTTCCGGGCTTTGCGCCGGACAGCAAGCTTCAGATGCTTAAAAGCCTTTCGGATAAGGTTGAAGTGGTTATAGTCATCAGTTCAGCAGATATCGAAAACAATAAAATACGCCGTGATTTGGGTATAACTTATGATGCCGATGTTCTTCGACTCATTGATGCTTACAGGGGCGCAGGTCTTTACGTAGGCAGTGTTGTGCTTTCACAGTTTAAAGCTCAGCCTTCCGTTCTTGCTTTCAAAGCAAAGCTTGAGCAGCTTGGCATCAAGGTTTTCACTCATTATACAATTGAGGGCTATCCCTATAATGTTGCTCATATTGTAAGCGATGAAGGCTTTGGCAAAAATGAATTTATTGAAACAACAAGACCTCTTGTTGTTATAACTGCACCCGGTCCGGGAAGCGGCAAAATGTCAACCTGTCTTTCTCAGCTTTATCACGAAAATCAAAGAGGAAACAAGGCGGGATATGCAAAGTTTGAAACTTTCCCGATATGGAATCTTCCTTTAAAGCATCCCGTAAATCTTGCATATGAAGCTGCTACGGCAGACCTTAACGACGTTAATATGATTGACCCTTATCATCTTGAGGCATACGGCGAAACAACGGTTAACTACAACAGAGATGTTGAGGTGTTCCCTGTACTTAATGCGATTTTCGAGAAAATCGAAGGCGTAAGCCCCTATAAGTCACCGACGGATATGGGTGTTAACATGGCAGGCTATGCAATCTGTGACGACGAAGCTGTTAAAGAAGCATCAAGAGAAGAAATTGTCCGCCGGTATTTTGCTGCAATGTGCGATTTCAGAATGGGCAGAGGCAAGCAGGAGGCAATCGATAAGATAGTCAGCCTTATGAATCAAGCGGGAGTCAGCGTTGATGACAGAAAGGTTATTAAAGCTGCTGTTGACAGAAGCGAGGAAACCGAGGGTCAGCCTGCGGTTGCAATTGAACTCCCTGACGGAAGAATTGTTACGGGCAAAACATCAAATCTTCTCGGCGCATCCAGCGCAGCGCTTCTCAATGCCGCTAAGGCGATTGCAGGGCTTCCGGATGATCTTCTTATGATTGCTCCGTCAATTATTGAGCCGATTCAGGAGTTGAAAACAGGCATTCTTAAAGGTCATAACCCACGTCTGCATTCCGATGAAACGCTTATTGCTCTTTCAATGAGTGCGAATACAAATCCCGTTGCAAAGAAGGCTCTTGATGCCATTGAACTTCTCAAGGATTGCGAAGCTCATTCAACTGTTATTCTTTCACAGGTTGATTCCGATGTTTACAGAAAAATCGGTATAAACCTTACCTGCGAGCCGAGATATCAAACCAAAAAACTTTATCATAAATAATTTTACAAAAGCTGTGCTGTGACGTAACAAGTGTAACAGTACGGCTTTTTTTATTGATATTGTTTTATACATATGATATAATTTTATACATAATATATTTCAGGAGGTTGGATATGGGCAAAAAAATTGTTGTTGCAGGTCTCGGTCACGGCGGAATAGCGGCGGCTGCACTTCTTTCACAGGCAGGGTATGATGTTACCGTTTATGAAAAGAAAAAAGAAGGAACCCTTGGCTATGACTGGACTGATATTTTTTCACCCGATGCCCTTAAAATCGCAGGCATGGATATGCCCGATGATGATAAATATGAATATAAAGAGGATATGACCTTCTTCGGACCTACAAGCCAAAAGTCTCTCCGTCAGCATGTTCCCGAGGATAAGCTTGAAATTAAGATGGAGCGCAAGGATATTTATGACCATTTTATAAAGCATGCGCTTGAATGCGGCGTTAAAATTGAATATGAATGTGAAGTTGAAGGTCCCATTGTGCTTGGCAACAGAGTTGTCGGCATCAGAACCGAAAAGGGTGATATTTACGGTGACCTTATTATTGACTCCTGCGGTCTTAATTCTCCCGTGCGCCTCAATCTTCCCGAAAGTTTTTGTATTGAGAAAGATGTTGCAAGAAACGAGAAAATCACTATTTACAGAGCATTCTTTAATGTCGGCAGCGATGAAGAGGCTGAGGCGAAGTTTAAGGTTATGCTCTTTAAGGGCGGCGTAATGGGCATCAACTGGATAGCTTCTGAGGAAAAATACACAGATTTACTTATGGGCAGATTTGAGGATTTTGATATGGAAGAGGTAGAAAGATTTGCAGATTATCTTCGCAAAGAAAATCCAAGATTGGGCACAAAGGTTAAAAGAGGTGGCCAGTTTGTTGAAATTCCCGTGCGTCAACCTCTTTCAATTATGATTGCAGACGGCTATGCCGCAATCGGAGACAGTGCGTTTATGACTGTTCCTGTTATTGGTTCGGGAATTGCAAACAGTCTTAAAGCTGCAAAAATTCTTGCCGATACAGTCAAAAAAGATAAAACAGGATCATTCAGCGCAGAAAGCCTTTGGGCATACCAGACCGGTTATTATAAAGCTCTCGGCGCAGGGCTTGCACCTCTTGCCTGCGTAAAGCTTCTGCTTCTCAACTTCACTCCGGAAGAGTTGGATTATGTCTTTGACAAGGAAATTCTTACAGAAGATATGATGACCATAGGTGCCGATTTCACAGGCCTTGCAAACGTTAAGTTTGACCCCAAAGATATGATCAGCAAAGCAAAGCAGGTTTGCGGCGATGCGGAAATTCTTAAGAAAATTATTGCCTGCGGTGTTCGCATAGGTAAGGTATCGGCAGCATGCACAATGATGCCCAAAAAGTGGAATGCCCGCAGAGTTCAGTCATGGGCAAGAGTTTATGAGTATTCTTTTAAGTAAGGTGACGTGATGTTCAGAGAAATGAGGCGCTTTAAGCAGGCGCTTGAAAAAAATGAATGTGAAAAAATTTTGCAGAGCGGCAAATCTGGAATTCTTGCAGTTAACGGTGATGACGGATATCCTTACACTGTTCCGATGAGTTATTTTTATGATGACGGTAAGCTGTATTTTCATTCGGCAAAAAGCGGGCATAAAATTGATGCAATAAAGGCTAACCCCAAGGTTTCGTTTTGCGTTGTTTCTGTTGATGAGGTGTTGCCCGAAAAGTTTTCAGGCGATTTCAGAAGCGTTGTTGCCTTCGGTAAAGCAAGAATAATTGAGGATGATGCCGAAAAATGGGCGATAATGGAAACGATTACAAAAAAATATGCTCCGAATGCAGCACAATCTGCAATTGATGCAAAAATTGATGTCAGATTCAAGGCAGTTTCGATAATTGTTATGGATATAGAACATCTCAGCGGAAAAGAATCAATGGATTTGGTCAAAATGAGATAAATGAAAGCCCCACCTTGGTGGGGCTTTTTGTTATATTATTCTGAATGTCTTAACCTCAAAGGGTTTGATTGTGAAATCAAAGCTGTTGCCGCTTTGTGCCACTTCGGCTTTATCTTCTTCAATCATATTGCATTCGATAACCTTGTCGAATCCGAAGCTCCAGTTGAGAGTAACGCTGCCTCTTCTCTGCTCCTGTTCAACAACACGGATAATATATCCTCTGCCATCCTGAGCTTTTTTGATTGTGTCAATCATAACGTTCTTTTCGCTGAGAGAAACAACAGGTTTTCCGGTGTTGAGTTTACCCTCTTTTGCTTCTGCGTTGTAAACCGCAACGGGCGGAACGTTGAACGCAATGGCCTTTTGCACTGTTTCGTTTCTCCAATCCTCAGCATGAGGATAGAACGAATATTTGAATGTGTTAATGCCGTGGTCGCCCGTTCTGTCAGGGCAGGTGGGGGCGCGCATAAGGGTTATTCTCATGTGGCTGTTGTGAATATCGTAGCCGTATTTGCAGTCGTTGATAATGCTGCAGCCATAGCCGCCCTCTGAAAGGTCTGCCCACTTATGGGCGGCAACCTCAAATCTGGTCAGGTCATAGGCAGTGTTCCAATGTGTCGGGCGTTTTGTTGCGCCATGAGCGATGTCATATGTTGCGTCAGTGTCAATAACAGCAACGTCAAAGCCCGCTTTGAGTACCTTGTCGCTCTCATGCCAGTCAACGGTTGTGTCAAAAACAACGGTTTCGCCGTTCTGATAAAGAATAATATCCTGCGAAATTGTTGACTTGTTGAAAGTGTAATGAGCTCTTAACACGCCTCTGACAGCGTTGCTTTCAATAACCTCGATTTTGTCAGCTTTAAGCTCCCACATCTTTTTCTGATAGTTGAGCTCAAGGTTCCATGCGGTTTCATGAACACATTTATCAAGCGAGATTGTGAGAATATTACCTCTGCCGTCAAGAGACTCTCTTTCGTTAATTTTATCATAAACGCTTGTTATAATGCTGTTTTCGTCAAGTTCAATGCGCAGATTTGCGTTTTCAAGCAGATTTGCTTCGGCATCAACGGGCGCATAGATGCATTCACCCTCTTGAAGCTTGAAGGTTTTGCAGCTCATAGGCTCAAGGCAGTCGGGCAGGAACATGAATTTGCCGTCAATATAGGCGCAGGGAAGTGAAAGTCCGTCGTCGGTTGAAACATACATTCCCTCGGGAACACCTTCGACCTCAATCGGCTCATAGCTGTTTGCGCTTGTGAGATTCCATACGGTGATGCTGTTTTTATCGGCTGCAACGGCACTGCCGAGAGCACTGAGAGCGCCGTTATATATATCTTCGCCTATTTTATTCATTACAGCATAATCCTTGCGGCAATCCTCAAAAACCTCATGGATTGATGAGCCGGGGAGAATATCATGGAACTGGTTGGTCATCAGAATGCGCCAACCCTTTTCTATTTCATCCTTCGGATATTCCTTACCAAGAAGCTTTTCTGCAAAAACAGAAAGCATTTCAGCTCTTGTAAAAAGATATTCGCCCTTGCGGTTGTTCTTTTTGACAAAAGCCTGGCTGGTGAATGTGCCTCTGTGATTTTCATAGAACATTTCGCCGTTCCATACCGGAAGCTCATCCTCGTGACCCTTGTATGTTTCAAAGAAATCGTCAACATGACCGATTTCTGTTTTGGGCAGACCGGGGAAGTTTTGCAGTCTGCGTCCTCTTTCAAGCATGTTTCGGGTCGGTCCGCCGCCGCCGTCACCGTAGCCGTACATGCTCATGGCGGTATTCAAATCGCTTTTGTTGTTGCATTCCTTGTCGGCGGTCATGATTTCCTCAACATTGTAATGGCAGTTATATGACGGGCGCATAAGGTGGGCATAAACTCTGTCGCCGTTGTTGCCCTGCCACATGAACATGTTATAGGGGAATTTTGTTGTGTCGTTGTATGAAAGCTTTGATGTTATAAAATTCTGCATACCGCAGCCGTTTATGATTTGTGGCAATGCCCATGTGAAGCCAAAGCAGTCGGGCAGCCAATAGGTTTTTGAAACCTTGCCGAATTCTTTTTTGAAGAATTCTGTGCCATAAAGCACCTGGCGGATAAGAGCCTCACCTGATGCAATGTTGGTGTCTGCCTCAACCCAAACATTGCCGCAGATATCCCATTGACCCGCTGCAACCTTTTCTTTGATTTTTTCATATATCTCGGGGTAGTGGTCCTTCATCATCTGATAAAGAACAGCCTGGCTCTGCCCGAAGGTCATTTCAGGATATTCATCCATAAGCGAGGTGACGTTTGAAAAAGTTCTTGCGCTCTTTCTGATGCTTTCCTGTATTCTCCAAAGCCATGCAACGTCGATGTGGCTGTGACCTGTGAGGATTACACGGCTCTGCGCACTCCATTCAATAGCAGCAATTCTTTCAATATAAAGCTTGCGTGCCCTTGCAATGGATTCTCTGACAAGCGGCTCATCAAAGTCATAGTCAACCGTGTGCATGCTGTCGTCAACTGCGGCATAAACCTTGCTGTGAATATGCTCATCCGTTATGTAATTGAGCGCATCAAATGCAACCTCAAGGTCAAGATAATAGCCCTCGCATTCCTTATCTGCAACAAAAATGCAGGTTTCGCCGAAACGGAATTCGGCAAACTTTGCGCCGTCCATTGCCGCATCGCAGAAATCCATTGAGTCAATTGTTGCTTCAATTTCAAAAGTCAGCACTTCACCCGCCTTGTGAACACCGAGGGTGACCTCTGTTCTGTCAGGAATAGTGAATCTTGAGGTGCAGCCGGAAATGTATTTGCCGTTGCATTTTACAAGAGCTTCGCCGCCGACGGAGAATTTTGCACGCAGTTCAAGCCCGTCCATTTCTTCGGGAACAGTTACGCTTGCTTTGAAGAAATGAGCGGAGTCATAGCCGGCGTACCATATGTCACCGTTTTTTATTTCACCCTTGAAATCTTCCATTTCGTATCTGTCGCCGAGAAACATTCCGCGGGTATATTCCCAGACGGGTATTTCTTTTTTGTGAAGAATGCAGTATTGCTTAAGCTGCTTAAACATGTCATCTTTGAGTACATGCGGTTTAATTGTGTGCATAGGGACACCCCTTTTGTTTAAGATAAAAATATAATATCAAATAATGCTGTAAAAATCAACAAAAAAGAGCCGGTGTAACCCGACTCTTTAAATGATTATTTTTCTGAGGGAAGACCTTCCTTGTCATACATGCAAGCAGCTTCAATAGCAATTTCAATACCTGCTGCAATTGCATCCTCGCGGAGCATGTCAACATCGTCGAGTCTTGTGTGATAGTAGCGGGGAGGGGTGGGATCCATGGCTGCAAAGCCTGTTGCCGGAATGCCTTTCTGAGTAAAAGCAGCGGCATCACAAGCACCGATATAAATTGATTCAAACTTAAGGTCATAGCCGCAGTTTTTGCCTGCGTTCTGAACAAGGTGTTTTGCACCCCAGTGATGTTTAACGGTACCGCTCATATCTCTGTCATAAACAGCCATTGTTTCAAGGTCACGGAAGGTGTCAAGGCCGATAACACAGGTTTCAATATCCTTAAGCTCTTTTTCGTGAGCCTTAACATAGGCCTTTGCGCCGCGCAGACCAGCTTCCTCTGAACCTGAACAGATAACAACAAGCTCGGTGTTTTCGAATCTTGTGTCTGTTTCTTCCATTGCCTTTGCAACTGCCATGCTTACATAACAACCTGTAAGGTTATCATTTGCGCCGGGAACGCTCTTGGTGTAGCTCTGGAAGAAAAGGAAGCCAAGCTGGAAGGGAATGAATACACAACCCACAACGAAGCCGAGAATCATGAGCCAACGGGGCTCTGCAGCTTCAAGCGCACCGTTTGTGCCTGCGCAGATAATGCCGATGATTGCGATAATAAGGTCAGCAACAAGACCTACAACAGCTGGGATAAGCACAAGCTTCATTCCGACGCCGCCGAGAAGATAGTTGAGAGTCCATTCAAACTGGCTGTCAGAATGACCGATGAGTATAATACGTTTTTTGACTTCACCCTTAGGTGCTCTTTTTGCTATAACATTGTGGCTGGGATGACCGATGAAAAGCGGGTCAATGAACTGCTTATACATAACAAATTCAAGAAGCAGGGGAATGAATCCGAGAATAACAAGGATAAGCGAAATGATCGGGCTTGCAAACGCATATGTAAAAACGCTTGCGACAGCACACGCAACCGTGAAAGGGATAAATCCCATGAATGCCTGGCGGTGAACTTTAAATTCTTCAATTTTGACTTCGTCGCAGGATTTGCTGAGCTCTTTTGCCATAAGCTCCTGTGCTTTGAGTTCTTCGGGCGAGCCGGGTTTGCGGGGACCGATTTCATTGCAGATTCTTGTAATACCCTTTACTGCAAAGCGCGACAGCTTCTTGATATCAAAACGGTCACTGTATTCGTGTGCGATTTTCATTGTGTTTCCTCCGATTTCGAAAATATAAGTTAACGATACCACATTTTTAATGAAAAATCAATAATTATAAATTATATTTTATTGAAATGTTACATATAACAAAAACCGTCAAAAGCTATATGCTTTCAACGGTTGGCATATTATAAACTGTAAACGCCCGATTGCATAACGGCATATTCAATATCTTTTACTCTGAAGTATTTGTAAACAGGTTCGTTAAAAATGCAGTAATCGTTTACATTATAGTCAGCGAGATTCAGAGTTCTGATTTTGTACGAATAAGCATTGCAGATGAAAAGCTTATTATCATAAAGCGAAATATCAATAGGGTGGCAGAATGCTTTTTCTTTGGGGCTTCCGATGCGGAATTCAATACGGTTATGCTTTATTGAATAGTTGATTATTGCATTTGAATCCGGAACAACAAACCATAAATCCGCTCCGTTTGCAAGAGGTGAACGTGCCGGATTTTCAAGATATTCAACCTTGCATTCAGAAATAATTTCACCCATGTTGCCAAGCACCTTCAGCTCGCCGTCGGAGTAACAGACTGCTTTTGTGCTGGTTGTGATGTTAACAACATCGCAGGTTACAAAATCCCCGAGGGTTCTTGCAAATTCGGCACCGTTTTCGCCGAATTTGGCGTTTATGTATGACAAAACTGGAATCTTTTCAAAAATGTCTATTTCTTGGTTATAGTTATAAAATGCAACTGCCTCGCCGCCTTCGGGCAAGGTTTCTTTGCAGGCATAAACAAAGCCTCGTTCAGCGGGGACAATGTCAAGCAAATCAGCATTAAAAAGCTTTTGCACTTCCGGTTTCTCCTCTGGTAAAAAATAACCCCGCCAAGCCGCATGCAGCCGATTGTAACCTGCTCTTTAAGCAGGTGGGTGCCGCCCGATGCTTTCACGCTCCCTTCGTCCAATCAGGCTCAAGACCTGACCGGGAGGTCTGCAATCCGCCACCGGAGCAAAGGCTCCCGTTTAATGTGTGTTGGGTTACATATAGGCTGCAAAAAAATCGCACAAGGCAGGGTGTAATGCTATCTGATATTATTCTGCGTCTTTTTCAAAATCAAACATTTCGGCAAGTCTTTCTTCAAAAGCCATACCAACCTCGTTGAATTCGGCATCATTCTCAATGGGGCAAAGGTAGGTTTCCCCGTTTTCTTCTTCAACCTTAAGAATGATGAGTTCGTTATCTTCATCGGTTATTTTATCGGGAGTTTCGGGCAAGGGAAGCAAAGCAACGTATTTACCGCTGTCTGTTTCAATTCTGTCAAGCTCCTCGAAAATATGCTCTTTACCTTCTTCGTCAATAACGCTGACGATATCGGGTGTGTATTCTTCGTTATTCATAGGATATGTTCCTCCGTCCATTTAATGCATTTATATTTTAACGCCAATCATGAATTTAGTCAATAGAAAATAATGAAAGATTATTTTGCACAAAAGTTTTTAACTTTTTTAAAAAAAACTATTGACAACGCATAAAAGTTGTGCTATATTATAGTCGAGGAAAGGAACAGGGGATAAACTAAAAAATAAAATTTCAAGCAGTAAAAACTTGATTAAAATTAAATTCTCCTGAAACTCCCTCTTGACCATATATCAGAAGCCACAGGTCAAAAACAAGTGAATAAACAGAAAGGCGGCGATACCCGATGTACTATGAAGAACATCAGTTCACAGCCGCAATAACCGACAAATAATTTTAACGGATTTTAAAGGTGAAATCAGATAATAATTCTCATCTGCAAAGAGCCTGTTAAACCGTAATTAAAACAGATTGAATGTTAAAATGTCGGTAAGGCGGCTGTGAGCAGAAGAAAATTGAATATGGAATAAATATGACCGTGTCAAAATGGCACGGTCTTTTTGCGTTTCCGAATGACTTTAATAAATTATATAAATTTTCTTGAAATATTTATATATAAGTGTTATACTTATAGGATATTGAAAGGAATGATTGCTTTTGAGACGCAAGAAGTGGGTAGTGACCAAGGGCAATAAGGATTTGGCGGCGCAGATAGCTCAGGAGCTCAGCGTTGATCCTTTTGCTGCTTTGCTTGCTACTTCAAGAGGTTTTGATAATATAGATGAAATCGGCGACTTTTTTGACCCCGAAGCACCGCTTCAGCTTTCTCCGCTTTCTATTGCGGATATGAGCAAGGCGGCAAACAGAATAAACAGAGCGATTGATGAATTTGAGCTTATCTGCGTTTTCGGTGATTATGATGCCGACGGCGTAACTGCAACAGCTCTTCTTTATTCATATCTTGAAACAAGAGGGGCAAATGTTATCCGCTATATTCCCGACAGGCTCACCGAAGGCTATGGCTTGAATACAGACGCAGTTGAAGAGCTTGCCGGCAGAGGCGTTAAACTGATTGTAACCGTTGATAACGGCGTTTCGGCAATTGATGAAGCAAACCGAGCAAAAGAGATTGGAGTTGACTTGATTGTAACGGACCATCATAAGGTCGGCGATGTGCTTCCCGATGCGGTTGCTGTTGTTGACCCTCACAGAAGTGACTGCCCGAGCAGCTTCAAGGAAATGTCGGGTGTAGGCGTTGCGTTCAAGCTTGTGTGTGCCCTTGAGGGCGATGACGGTGATATTCTTATTGAAGAATACGGCGACCTTGTTGCACTCGGAACAATCGGCGATGTTGTAACCCTTACGGGCGAAAACAGAGTTATGGTTCGCAGGGGATTAAAGCTTATCAACGAAAATCCCCGACCCGGTATAAATGCTCTTATGGAGATTGCGGGAGTCGGTGATAAAATTTTCTCTGCTTCAACGGCGGCGTTTACTGTTTGTCCCAGAATTAACGCTGCAGGCAGAATGGGCTCTGCGCATAAGGCACTTGATTTGCTTTTATGTGAGGACGATGAAATTGCTTCACAAATTGCGGAAGAAATAAATCATATGAATGCTCTCCGTCAGCAGACTGAAACCCATATTTTTTCGCAGGCAGCAGCTATGCTTTCTTCGGGCGAAATCCTCAATGACAGAATAATTGTTGTTGACGGTGAAGGGTGGCATCAGGGCGTTATCGGTATTGTTGCCGCAAGGATAACCGAAAGATACGGCAGACCTTGCGTTGTTATTTCCCGTGACGGTGAAAATGCAAGAGGTTCTTGTCGCAGCATAGATGGATTTTCGATTTATGATGCAATTGAAGCTGTTTCGGATTGCCTTGACCATTTCGGAGGACATACTCTTGCGGCAGGTCTCGGTCTTAAATCCGAGCGTATTGAAGAATTCCGCAGAAGAATAAATGAATATGCTGCAGATAAGGAAATGCCTTTTGCAAAGCAAAAAATTGACTGCCGTCTGCTGCCCAGCTCCATCAGTCTGAGCATGCTTTCTGCAATGAGCTTGCTTGAGCCTTTTGGCTCGGGTAATCCTCAGCCTTGTTTCGGACTTTTCGGAGTTAAAATAGATGAGATTGCGGGTGTATCTGACGGTAAGCATATCCGCATGGTTGTTTCTAAAAACGGAGCAAGAACCGGTGTCGTTTTCTTCGGAATGCCCGAAAGAAGATTTCCGTTTGAAAAGGGAGATACCGTTGACCTTGCAGTGAATCTTGACAGAAATGTCTATAACGGCGAAACAAGAGTTTCGGTGATAGTGAGGGGAATAAGACCTTCTGTTACCGATGAAGATAAGGTGCTTTCATCAATAAGTCTTTATGAGAAATTTTTGAGAAATGAAAGGCTGTCTGCTGCCGAGGCAGAAAGAGTTCTGCCCGACAGACAGCTTCAGGTTGTGGTTTTCAAGAGCATCAAAGCCAAGCCTTTGAAAGACAGATACTGCGAGGCACTTTGTGTGCGCCTTGGTGATGATGGCGAAAATCTTGCGAGAATCACGGCGGTTGTTGAAATAATGCTTGAAATGGGCATTCTTGAAGCGGATATGGACGATGTAATTTATGTTCCGAATAATCCGCCTAAAGTAAATCTTGAGGATTCGGAAATAATGAAGAGGATCAGAAGCTTTTTGAACGAGGGGTAACTATGAAAGATTTCAAAAAGAAAAGCGTTTGCACAGGCTCAACACCGGAAGAGTGTATGGAGATACTTTTCGGTCTTATAGGCGATAACTGCACGGAGGCAGAACGCTGTGATATCAAAAAAGCGTATGAGATTGCAAATGCTGCTCATGAGGGGCAAAAGCGTCTTTCGGGCGAGCCTTATATTATGCATCCGCTGAGCGTTGCTGTTATTCTTGCAAGTCTCGGTATGGATGAGGCTTCAATTATTGCTGCGATTCTGCATGATACCGTTGAAGATACAAAGCTTACCCATGACGAAGTAAAAAAAGAATTCGGCGAAACAATAGCCGACCTTGTTGAGGGCGTTACAAAAATCGGCAAAGTGCCTCTGCAGACAAAAGAGGAGCAGCAGGCGGAGAATATCCGCAAAATGCTTATCGCAATGTCAAGGGATATCCGTGTTATTATCATCAAGCTTGCAGACAGGCTTCACAACATGAGAACTCTTATGTTCAAGCCTGAACAAAGACGCAGGGAAATTGCCCGTGAAACAAGCGAAATCTATGCTCCCATTGCTCACCGACTCGGTATCAGAGCGATTAAAGAAGAACTTGAAGATCTTTCAATCAGTTATCTTGACCCTGTTGCTTATCACGAGATTGAGGAAAATCTCGAAAATCAGAGCAGGTCAAGAAACGAATTCCTTAATGAAATAAAAGAAAGAATTAAAACCCGAATGGAAACCGTTGTTACCGGTGCTCACGTCAGCGGCAGAATCAAATCGGTTCACGGCATATACAGAAAAATGTATATGCAGAATAAAAATTTTGACCAGATTTATGATATATACGCTGTCAGAATAATTGTTGATACGGTTATTGACTGCTATAACTGCCTGGGTGTTATCCATGATATGTTCAAACCCATACCGGGCAGATTTAAAGACTATATTTCGACTCCCAAGCCCAATATGTATCAGTCGCTTCATACAACAGTTCTCGGCAAAGAGGGTATTCCGTTTGAAGTGCAGATAAGAACCTGGGAAATGCACCATACCGCTGAATACGGTATCGCAGCCCACTGGAAATATAAGCTCGGCATAAACGGTACGGCGAAATTTGAAGAGCGTCTTTCGTGGATAAGGCAGCTTCTTGAAAATCAGAGCGATACTGAAGATGTTGAAGATATAGTAACAACAATTAAGAGTGACCTTGTTCCCGAGGAAGTGTTTGTTTTCACGCCGAAAGGTGACGTTTTCAGCCTTCCGTCAGGCGCAACAGTTATTGACTTTGCCTATGCCATTCACTCTGCAGTCGGTAACAAAATGATGGGTGCAAAGGTTGACGGAAAAATAGTAACGCTTGATTACCAGGTTAAAACGGGCGAAATTGTTGAAATTATGACCTCTTCTCAGCAGGGAAAAGGTCCGAGCCGAGATTGGCTCAATATTGTTAAAACCAGCCAGGCGAGAAGCAAAATAAGGCAATGGTTCAAGAAAGAGCGAAGAGAAGAAAATATTATTGAAGGCAAGGCACAGGTTGAACGGGAATTCAGACGCAACTTTATCAGATTTTCTTCTGATTCGGATTATAACGAATTTGTTGCAAAAGTTGCCGAAAGGCAGAATTGCAAGGATATTGAGGAATTCTATGCAGCAATCGGCTACGGCGGAATTTCGCTTATGCGCCTTATGCCGAGAATCAAGGATGATTACGGCAAGCTTAATAAGACCGAAGAGCCGATAATAACCGTTGTGCAGCCTAAAAAGAAAACAAAGAGCAACGAGGGCGTTATTGTTGAGGGTATTGATAACTGCCTTGTCAAATTTTCGCGCTGCTGCAATCCTCTTCCCGGTGATGATATCATCGGCTTTATCACAAGGGGACACGGTGTTTCTATTCATACAAAAAAATGTACCAATGTGCCTGATGATATCAGCAAATCAAGCGAGCCTGCAAGATGGGTAACCGCTTATTGGGATTCGAATGTGAGAGAGGATTTCAAGTGTACCTTGCAGCTTTACTGCCTCAACAGAATCGGTTTGCTTGCTGATGTTTCGAGCCTGCTTGCAAACATGAGAATTATGATTAACGATATCAGCACCCGTAACACCAAAGACGGCAGAGCGATAATCATGGTAACGGTTTCTGTTAACGGCGTTGAGCATCTTAATTCACTCGTTGCAAAAATAGATAAAATTGAAGGCGTTCTTACGATAGAACGAACAGGTATATAAAATGAGAGCTGTTATTCAGCGTGTAAATAAATCATCTGTCAGTGTTGACGGCGAGATAAAAGGCAGTGTCGGTAAGGGGTTCAATGTTCTTCTCGGCGTTATGGAGGGTGATACTGAGTCGCAGGCGGAATTGCTTGCCGCCAAGGTTGCAAAGCTCCGTGTTTTTGAGGACGAAGCCGGTAAGATGAATAAAAGCGTAACTGATATAAACGGTGAAATCCTTGTTATTTCTCAGTTTACTCTCTGCGCCGATATCAGAAAGGGCAACCGCCCTTCGTTCACTGACTCTGCTGCTCCTGCCGAAGCCAACAGACTTTATGAGTATTTCTGCTCAAAGCTGCTTGAAAACGGAGTTTCAAAGGTTGAAACAGGCGTTTTTGCTGCCGATATGAAAGTGAAAATCGAAAATGACGGCCCCGTAACTATCGTTATGGATACAGATATTTGGAATAAGAAATAAAGAGGACTGAATAATGAAAGTTAAACAAATTCAGCTTGAGCATGAAATTTTTGCAAACTGTTATCTGATTGTTGATGAAAAAACAGGTGAAGCTGCAATTGTTGACCCTGCCTGGTACGGAGATGCAATAAAGAGCGTGCTTGAATCAAACAATATCAGCCTTAAATATGTTTTACTTACCCACGGTCATTTTGACCACATTCTCGGTGTTTACGGTCTGCAGAAGGAAGAGGGTGCAAAGGTGGTAATCCATAAAAATGATGCAGACCATCTCATTGACCCGAAAAAAAGTCTTTGCGAAGGCAATTTCCCCGAGCCGCAATATCCCGTTTCTGCCGATATAACGGTAAAAGACGGCGATGTGCTTACTCTCGGCGAGGAAGAAATAAAAGTAATGCACACTCCCGGTCATACCATGGGCAGTGTTTGTTACATTCTTGAAAACGACAGAATAATTATCAGCGGCGATACTCTTTTCTGCATGACGGCAGGCAGAACGGATTTCTTCGACGGCAGTGATGAGCTTATGGTTGAATCGCTCAAAAGGCTCATTGCCCTTGACGGAGATTACAGTGTTTTGCCCGGCCATAACAGAGCAACAACCCTTGAAAGCGAAAGAAAACGTAATTGGTACATCAGAAGGATGGTTAAATAAGTGATATTAAGAATTTTCGGTCACGATTTTCACTATGAGTGTGA
>JBGVNA010000220.1:0-10261 GCA_045125175.1 Acutalibacteraceae bacterium | reverse complement strand
AGAATATCTCATAAGGCTTGGCTACGGTGAAGCACTTTCGGACCTTGGCAATAATCCGTCGGACGAAAAAACAATTAACCTTGTTGCAAGAGCTGAGGCTGAAAGTAACCGCCTTGCCTATAATCCCGAGAATTGGTACAGAAATAAGCTTTATTCCGAATATATCAATAAAAATTATGAAGACGGCATAGATGTTGAAAGTATTGAAGGAATAAAAAAGGTTGATGACTATACCTGTACTGTTTTGTTTAATTCAAGTAATATTAATGCTATTTCTGAATTGAATGCTTTGCTGGTTTCAAAAGATTACCTTTCGGTTGAGTATGTAAAAGGTTCTGCAGAAAAGATAAAAGACCTTGGCGGATACGATGTTTGTTCAGGTCCTTATATTGTGACGGATTACCGTGACGGCGTCGTTTCAATGGTATCCAACAATTTCTATGATGAAGGAAACTGTGAATTTTCAAATATTAAATTTGTTGAGCTTTCATCGGATAAAGATATCATAAAGCAGGTTATTTCCGGCAAGGTTGATGTTGTTGAAACTTTGGCAACCGCCGATGCAGTTAATGAACTTAACAATAAAAATGTCCGTTATTTCATTGAAGATTGCGATTATTATGTTTCGCTGTTCCTTAATGCAAGAACGCTTGATTCTTCTGCAAGAAAAGCTCTTGTCGGTTTATGCGATATCAACAGTACGCTTGAGCAAAATATCGGTTCCTATTATACAAGACTGCTCAGACCGATAAGCGTAAGGTTTGAGGAATATCCTGTATCGGTTACATCCCCTTATTTCAGTGAGAGTGCTTTCACGGTTTACAGCATGGGAAGCAACACGAAGATAACCGAGGCTTCAGTTTATTATTGCGGCAGTGAATCTGACCTGGAAATGTCCGTTCTTGCAGCATATAAAGATATCCTTGCCAAGAAAGGTATAACACTTAATATTGTTATTACAGATGAACAGAGCCTTGAAAATGCTGTAGTGTCGGGCAAAGCTGATATGTGGGTTGAAAATGTTTATGACGGAAACACCTGTGATAAATATGATTATTTCAACAGTAACGGAAGGCTTAACAAAACCGCAGTCGGCACTTCTGAAATTGACAGGATGACTGAAAGCATACGTTCAGCAATCGGTTATTCCAATAAAATACAAATGACAGCGCAGCTTATGGAGCTTGTTATGGAGCAGGCCGTTGAATGTCCGCTCTATCAGCTTCAGAAAATTACTGTTTATAATACTGACATTGTCAGCCCCGAGTCTTTCACGCAGGCGGGTAATATGGACGGTTACACATACAGTATTCCGTTGCTGAAAAAGAGTTAAGATAGGAAGTGATTGAATGTCAAAGCTATTCTCCGCTGCTTTGCTTGCTGCAGGTGCAGCGGCTGCGGCAAAACTTTTAAAAGAAAAAGATTTTGATAATATTGATCCTGCGTCGTTTGCTAAAAGAGCGGTTAATTCGGTTAAGCTTACCTATCAGGCGGATTCGCGGTATGAAAACGGTGTTGCGCTTACTCCTCCTATGGGCTGGTCAAGCTGGAATCATTTTCGAAACAGAATCAATGAAGATTTAATTTATGAAACAGCAAAGGCAATGAAAGAAAGCGGACTTGTTGACTGCGGATATAAATATGTTAATATTGATGATTGCTGGCAGTCGTCTATGAGAGATGAAAACGGCAGGCTTCAGAGTGATTTTAATTCTTTCCCTAATGGAATAAAAAGCCTTGTTGAAAGAGTGAATGAGCTCGGTGTTAAGCTTGGTATCTACAGCTCGAACGGAACACTTACTTGCGAAGATTTGCCTGCAAGCCTTGGCTATGAAGCAACAGATGCGGATACATTCGCCGAGTGGGGAATTGAATTTTTTAAATATGATTTCTGCCACAATATCCCTATTCCGTCGCTTGCTCCCAAAATCGAAAAAATAATTGTTTCAAAAACCGGTGAAGTAAGCGGAAAGGATTACGGCATTGAAGAAGCAGTGCTTACCGGTGATGCTAAAATTGTTGATGATCCTAAGCTTTTGAGCGGAAAATACATAACAGGTCTTTCATCAAATTCGGGTGCATGTGAGTTTGTGAATGTTACGGTTGAAGATGACGGCGAATATATTCTTACACTTTGTATTCGAAAAAAGAGTAACAGCAACAAGTATGCCGAAGTTCTTGTTAACGGAACGGATATATATAAAACGATGCTTCCCGCAACCAAGTCATTTACTGCAGACGGCAGACATCAGCTGAAAATCAAGCTTAATGCCGGTGTAAATTCAATTAAAATATATAATCCCATTGCTTCAAGGCAAGACAGTGCTGCAATTCAGTATACAAATATGGGAAGAGAGCTGAAGAGAGCAACCAAAGAATACGCAGAGAAAAACGGTTGCGAAGAAAAGCCCATCGTTTTCTCGATTTGTGAGTGGGGACGCAATTTCCCTTGGCGATGGGGTGCTCATGCAGGCAATCTTTGGAGAACAACTCCGGACATCAGACCGACATGGACATCTGTACTTGGAATTTATGAGTTAAATGTTTTATTGAATAAGTATTCCGGTGTTGGCGGATGGAACGACCCCGATATGCTTGAAGTAGGTAACGGCAGTCTCACTTATGAAGAAAATAAAACTCATTTTACTCTTTGGTGCATGATGGCGTCACCTCTTATTCTTGGCAACGATATCAGACGCTTTATAAAGAATGACGGTTCTGTTGATACGGAAAACGAAACATATCAGATTATAACAAATAAAGAACTTATTGCCGTTGATCAGGATGCCCTTGGAATTCAGTGCCGCAGAGTAAAAACAAACGGCGCAGAAGATGTGCTGGTGAAGCCTCTTGTAAATGATGAATTTGCGCTTTGCTTCTTTAATAAAGCAAGCACACCGAGCCAAATGGAGTATTTGATAAGTGATGTTTTGACCAAAAGCTTTGTGACAACTCCTTTTGCGGAAAAATATGTAATCCGAGATCTTTGGAGCAAGGAAGAATTTGTTTCAGCGGATAATGTGAAAGCAGATGTGCCTGCTCACGGAATAAGAATGTTTAAGGTTAAGGTGAAATAATATGTGTTTAAAACTGTTTAATAATAAAGCCTATGGTAACGGCGCAGGGGATTATTCAATTCCTCTTGTGCGACTTGATGTTATGCCGGATAACACTCCCGAAGAGCTTAAGTATCTCTATGATCTTTCTGTTGTTGATAACGGACTTGATTATCTCGGTCATCCCGATGCAATTTTGCTCAAAGACGGCAGTATCCTTGATGTTTACCCTTCGGGACACGGCAAGGGTGCTATAAGAAGCCGTATAAGCCGTGACGGCGGTATAACATATGATGCCGAAATTGAAAATCAACCTAAGTCATGGGATAAATCAAGAGAAACACCTACTGTTTACCGCCTTGAGTTTTCAGACGGCACACCTGATAAAATTCTTCTTACATCAGGTAACCCTAATTGGCATGACGGCAAAGGAACAATCGGAGGCTTTAATTTCTCGCTTTCAGATGACGAGGGTAAAACCTGGTCAGAGTTTGAACTCTGCTTTGCCAAAAAAGATGAGTTTACTGTTATTCCAACCGTTGCTATGGCTTCTCTTACAAGACTGAAAGAAAACGGGAAGTTTGCCGATAAATGGATGGCTTTCTTTCACAACGCTGATTTTGTCAATTTTAAGACTATTCTTTCATTTGAAAACGGTAAGCCCGTATGGAGCACTCCTGAGCCGTATTTTGCCGAGCACAGAAAAATCGAGAAAAAAGCAAATATGTGTGAAGTTGAGGTTGTCCGCTCCGATTGCGGTAAGGGCGATGAGCTTTGCCTTATAGCACGCAGTAACAATAAAAATTATAATTCACTTATATCTTTTTCGCAGGACGAAGGCAAAACATGGTCTGCACCCGTTTTCGTTCCATCAGCTCTTAACGGCGAAAGACACAAGGCAGATTACACCCCCGACGGCAGACTGTTTATTACTTTCCGTTCTATTGAAAGAGATAAGGCTAAATTCGAAAAATACAAAGGTATTGATACTCCTAAAACGTGGTACAGCGAAGGGTGGATTGCCTGGGTAGGTACTTATGAAGACCTTAAAAACGGCAGAGAAGGTCAATACAGAATTAAGATTGCGCATACATATTTAAGCAATCAAAAGGAGCCGAGCATCGTTGCCAATGCGGATACAGGATATTGCGGCAATGTTGTTTTTGATGACGGAACAATCGTAACGTCAA
This sequence comes from Acutalibacteraceae bacterium, assembly GCA_045125175.1. Classification (GTDB taxonomy): domain Bacteria; phylum Bacillota; class Clostridia; order Oscillospirales; family Acutalibacteraceae; genus CAG-177. The sequence continues at coordinate 6,015 of JBGVNA010000220.1, read as the reverse complement.
CTTACGGTTGTTTCGGCGAAAAGAAAAGCGATGGCGGCTACAAAACATATGTTGCATCAAAGAGATTAAAGCTCTCTGATGTTGATAAGTTAGTAAAATAACCGAAAGGGGATATAAATATGGGACTCATTAAAGCGGGCATAGGCGCACTCGGCGGTGTACTCGCAGACCAATGGAAAGAATTTTTCTACTGCGATTCACTCGAAAATGACGTGCTGATGGTGAAGGGTCAGAAGCGTATTGGCGGACGTTCATCAAACACCAAGGGCAGCGACAATGTAATCTCAAACGGCTCGGGTATTGCCGTTGCAGACGGTCAGTGCATGATTATCGTTGAGCAGGGCAAGATTGTTGAAGTTTGCGCAGAACCCGGTGAATTCACCTATGATTCTTCAACAGAGCCTTCAATCTTCTCAGGCAAGCTCGGCGATACAATCAAGGAAACCTTCAAAACCGTCGGTAAGAGATTTACATATGGCGGCGACACAGGCAAAGACCAGAGAGTTTACTATTTCAACACAAAAGAAATTCTTGATAACAAGTTCGGCACACCCAATCCCTTTATGTTTGAGGTTGCTAACAAAAGACTCAATATGTACCGTTCCGTTCAGGTAAGATGCAACGGTATCTATTCCTACAGAATCACAGACCCTCTTCTTTTCTACACAAAGATTGCAGGTAACGTAGGCGATGAATACAGAAGAGAAGAAATCGACAATCAGCTCAAAACAGAGTTCATTTCAGCTCTTCAGCCTGCATTCGCAATGCTCACAGAGCTTGAACTCCGCCCCGCACAGATTCCTGCACACACAACAGAGCTTAAGGATGCGCTCAACAAGGCACTTGCCGTTGAATGGACACAGCGCAGAGGTATTTCGGTTGAATCCATCGCACTTAATCCGATTACTCTCACTCCCGAAGATATGAAGAAGATTAATCAGATGGAAGATGCCGCAACAATGGGCTCAAATCCGTTTATGATGGCAGGCAGAATGGCTGATGCAAGAGCGAATGCAATGGAAGCTGCAGCAGCAAACGAAAACGGAGCAATGATGGGCTTTATGGGTATGAACATGGCAGCAAATGCAGGCGGAAACTTTGATCCGATGGCACTGTATAATGCAGGTGTTCAGCAACAGCAGATGGCACAGCAGCAGGCAGCAGCGGCACCCGCACAGGCAGCTCCTGCAGGACCCGCAAACGGTTGGAAATGTGCTTGCGGAGCAACCGTAAGCGGCAACTTCTGCACAGAATGCGGTGCAAAGAAGCCTGCTGAAGAAGGCTGGACCTGTTCCTGCGGTGCAGTGAACAAAGGCAAATTCTGCCCCAACTGCGGCGGCAAGAAACCCGAAGGTGCACCTCTTTATCAGTGCGACAAATGCGGCTGGAAGCCTGAAGACCCCCACAATCCTCCTAAGTTCTGCCCCGAATGCGGTGACAGATTTGACGAGAACGACGCAAAATAAAAGAAAAAGCAGAGATACTCAAACGAGTATCTCTGCTTAACTTTTTATAAAATAACTTTTTCGGGGTAACCGCCGTTTTCTCTTGATTTATCCGCAAGAAAAACAACAAGGTGTCCGAGAAGTGAATCCGTTATGCTTGTGCATGAAACGGATGTTTCTTCACCTCTTGCATATGCAACAAAGTCACGGACAAGGTCAAGGTCTCCGCCACCGTGAGTGTCGTTATCAATTTTAAGGTCAAAAACAGTGTCATCATGCTCGCAATCAGGGCGGGGATCGATCTTTGAAAGGGTAAATGTGCCTTTCTCAAAATCGCCTTCAATAACGCCTTTTGTGCCTGTTATATGAATAGTTCGTGTGCCGTAGCTTGTGCCGCCTATCATGTTGTGTGTTCCTGTTGCACCGCTTTCAAAAAGAACGCTGACTGTCTGATGGTCAACTACATTGTTATCGCTTTTATATGCGCAAACTCCATAAGGGCTTGTTTTAAGAAGATTGATTTTATCTTCAATTGTAGGATTTTCTATATGTTCAAGCGCATCCCAGACATAGAATGACCAACGGTCAGGATGGTCAATATAAAGCCTTTTTGCCGAGTACAGACATTCCTCTGAAAGGGGACAGTCAACAAGGCATTTTGTGCCTGAATTTTCAGGTGCCTTTTCAGGTCTGAACTGCATATTGCAGCCGAAGCTTGAAACAACAGCGGGCTTTGTTTCGCTCATAAGCCACATCATAATGTCGAGGTCATGGCAGCATTTTGCAAGAAGCATTGAACTGTGGCATTTCTCTGAATTGTTCCATTTGCCTCTGACATGGCTTGTTGACATGTGATGATAGCTTACATATTCGTTCGTTTCGATGCTGATTATGTTTCCTATTTCACCCGCAAGAATAAGATTTTTGATTTTTCTGTAGAAAGGTGCATACCTGAGAACAAAGCATACCATAACCTTTCTGCCGTATTTTTCAGCAGCAGCAACGAGCTCTCTCGCTTGTTCTTCGTTAACTGAGAAAGGCTTTTCCAGAAGAACATCATATCCTGCTTTTAAAAGAGGAATGGTGGTTTCAACGTGAATGTGGTCCATTGTGCCGTTGATAACCGCATCTGCAAATTTCGGAGCATCTGCAAGCTCTTGTGCCGTTTTAAAGCATCTTTCGGGAGAAATACCGAATTTCTTTGCAATTAAATTTCGTCTGTTTTCGTCGGGGTCTGCAACTCCGACGATTTCCATTTTGTCACTTTCGAGTTCTGCAAGTTCGGCGTAGGTAAGGCTTCTGTGTCCTCCGCCGACAATAACGGTTTTTAAGGGTCTTGTTTTCATAATAAATTAAACGCTTTCTTCTATTCGGATTTTAATTTCATTGCTTTCGTTTGTGATTTTTTCATTCATATCGTGTCGCCTTTGCATAAGCTCCGAATACATCTGGTTTCTTAAGTTTCCGGAAAGGGGATAAAGAAATTTCGGAATAACCGCAAGAATTCCCGTGAGCTGCGGAATTCCCGTGCAGAGAGCAAAGAGCCACCATTTTGTTTTGTCTGTTTGTGTTCCGATTGCAATGCCCTGCTCATAGCCTATTGCACTTAAAATAAGACTTTGAACAGATGTCATAACAACACTCTGGACCTTTGATATGAGACTGCGTGCAACACCTATTGTCGCTTCAACGCGGTAACCGTTTTTCCACTCGCAATAGTCCATTGCTTCATTATAAAGTTCGGCTTTAACAACTTTTCTTATACCGAATGCCCATTTATCAAACCACGCCTGAACACCGAAAAGAATGCACATGAGAAGGCGTTTTTTGTAATTTTTGTTTATCGAGCCAATTATAAATAAAAGAATAATCCAGAATCTTGTATACAGATCTTCGAATACCCATATGGATTTGGTTGAAAAACGTTCTCTTATCGGCTTAACAAATGCATAGCTGATTGTTCCGTTTGCGCTTGACGGCAAATTAAGAATTGTTTGAAGCGATGCAGAACCGAGAACATCAATGAAATAGTTTGTGCTGCTTGAGCCTACGCTGAATCCTCCGAGAAAATCAGAAAGAGTGATAAGCAAAACAGGGTAGTTATTAACAACGGCTTTCAATCCTTGTGTTACGCTTGGTGCTTCAATTGATTGCATAACTCTTTCTCTTGAAACAAGAAAGAAGTAAAGCGTAAACGCTGATGAAACAATGCTTGTTCCCAAACCCATCGCAAGAAACACGTTTCGCAGATTCCATTTTAAGATGTTGTTATTGATAAGGTCAATCAGAACTCCCATTATGTAGTTAGGCAAATCCTCGCCCATCATTCCTGTAAGCAGCTCAGCCAGCGTTATCAGCCTCGCTCGGTCGTTTGGGTGCGGCGTTACGGTTGTCATATATCCTGATTTCGCAATGTTAGTAAAAGTACCTGCGGTTTCATTAACAACATTGAATGCAAAATAATAAATCAGCTTGGGCAGATGTGTGCCCGATGTTCCGGGAAAGAAAAACGGGATAAACCAATATAAAGCTCCCAACAGCGTCATAGGTATCTGAAACGCAACAAGATAAGGCCTGAATTTTCCCCATCTTGTTCTGGTTTTATCAACAAGAGCTGCTATTATAGGATCGTTGATTATATCCCATGCCCCTGTAAAAAGACTGACAAAAGCGTTGGTTTTAAAATCTATTTTTACAACGTCCCAAATAAAACGGTCTTTATATCCGTTAATATTAAAGGCGTTTGAAAAATCGTTGAGCAGATACGCAAAGGTTTCTTTTGCACCTACATAACGCCTGTCATACACCTTGAATTCGGAAACGTTGCGGTTAACTTCGTTACCCATGTGAATATCTCCATCGTAATAAAGTATGAGAGAAAGGCGTTGCGGTTTAATTCCGCAACGCCCGCATGAACGAATTAAAAATTAAAGATCTTTTACAGCTTCTTTGAGAGCCGCCATTTCATCCTTACTAAGGGTAACGCCTTTGCCCATCTTTTCATGGTCAGGCGCCCACTCACGGATATCGTATTTGGGATCTCTTCCGTTCCAACTGATAAGATTGAGTTCCTTTGTCCATCCCTTAGGATTTTCTGAAAGAACTGCTACAGACTCTACGATTTCATAAGTAAATTCGGGCATGGTGTTGCTCCTTTCTTCATTTATACGATTAAATTATAATATATTATTTTTAGAATGTAAATATATAATTAAAAAATTTTTTAAAAATATTAAAAGATTTTGGAGAATTTTCACCAAAAAACATCGCTTCGGAATATTATGGACATGTGGTGAATATATTATGTTGAAAAACTTAACAGGGGGAAACTGTATGAATTTTAATTGCGAAACTCAAAAACTCGGTTTTTGTGAAGCTGTTTTTGAAACAACTGCAGAGCAATCTCTTGATGCCGACATAACTTTACCTGATTATTGTCCCGAAATTCAGCGAATTTTAAAGTGTACTGTTGTTCCTAATGTGTCATCAGTTCAGACTTCGTCAGGCAGGGTTACCGCAGATGCAACAGCGGTTGTCCGTTTGCTCTATGTTGGTGATAACGGAAAAACAGCGGGATATGAACAGAGTTATCCGCTTCAGAAGTTTATTGAGTCAAACCGTATAACACAGGATTCTACCGTAAGCGTTAATGTAAACACAGATTATGTTAATTGCAGGGCAGTTAATCCGAGAAGAATAGACGTGAGAGCGATGCTTACTTTTGTTTTCAAAGCCTTAAATAAAAGAGAAGAAAACATTCTTTGTTCAGCAGAAGGTGCCGGTATTCAGCTGATGAAAGATGAATGCAGTTTTGCTGCAATGACCGGCGTTTGCGAAAAAGCATTTTCAATGAGTGAGGTTATAGAACTTGGCGAAGATAAGCGTCCGGTTTCTCAAATAATCAACGTTTCACATTGTGCAGTTGCAAGCGATGTAAAAATTATCAATAATAAAGCGTTGATAAAAGGTGACTGCACGGTAAAAATTTATTATATCGGCGAGGACAATGGCTCAATTGAAAGCGTTGAGCATTCAATGCCCATCAGCCAGATTATAGAACTTGACGGTATTAATGAAAACAGTATAAGCAGTTTGAAGCTTAATGTGAGCTCATGCGAAGCAGTTGCTAAGGCAGATTCGTCGGGAGATATGTGCCTTATCGACCTGAATGCCCGAATAAGTGCTTTTATGATTGCTTTTGAGGAAATTCCTGTTTCACTTATAGACGATGCTTATTCGACCGATTATGAGGTGAAAAACGCAAATAAAAACATTGAGATTCTCGAGTATAATGACAGCTTTAACTCAACTTTTACAAATAAGATTGTTCTTGAAAGCATAGGAGTAAGTGTTGATTGCGTTCTTGCTGTGTGGTGTTCGGATATAAAATATAATTTTTTGGCAAAGGAAGACAGATGTGTTACAAACGGTACATATCAGGCAACGGTTGTTTATAAAGATTCTGAAAATCAAATCGGTATTATCCAAAAACCTGTTGATTTTGATTGTTCGTCCAAACTGCGAAAAAAAGCAGAGAGAGTTGTTTGCTATGGTTCGGCGAGTATAATTG
>JBGVNA010000219.1:0-2418 GCA_045125175.1 Acutalibacteraceae bacterium | reverse complement strand
GCTATCCCGATATTACGCTTTTGCCCGTTATCGCCACTTTTTTCGGCGTAACAGTTGACAGCCTTCTCGGTGTGGGAAAGGTACAGAATGAAGAAAAAATCAACAGCTATCTTGAGCTTTATGACACATTGAAGCTTAAGGACATACAACGCGTATATACCGAATACAAAAATGCGGCAAGAGAATTCCCCTGCGATTTTCGTATTTCAGTCAGATATATGCAGCTTTTGCAGGAGGCGGGAATTTTCGGAAATTCATTCGAACTTATCGCTTCGGGTGAGTACAAAAAGCTTTCAGCAGAAATTTCAAGGATATACGATAATATTCAGAAGCACTGCACTGACGACAGCATAAGAATCTGGTCTAAAAGGGTTATGATTTCACATCTGATGTGGAAATATTACTGCATCTGCAATGAGGAAGGCAAATATCAGGTTTATGAGGAATATCTAAACGGTGCAAAGGAAATTGCAGAAACTCTGCCCTCTTTGTCTGATTCAAGGGAGCTTATGGCAATTCGGGACAGAGAGAACTATTATGAAGTACACAAAACCGCCCTTGAGGAATTGGTATTTCATCTCCACGAGGAGCTGTTCGGCTACTGTATGAATTATTCCCCCGAGGAACGGATAAGACAATACGAGGCTCTGCAAAGCCTTCTTGATTTGATTTATCCCGACGGGAACTACGGCAAAAACTCCTTCAACAGACTGTATAATTACGGACACCTCGGGCATCTGCATCAGCAAATCGGTGATGATGCTGTCGCTCTTGAATATCTTAAGACTGCCGCCGAATATGCAAAGGAGCTTGACAATACACCTGACAGAACTGAACAGATAAAGCGGTTTTACAATTACGGCACGGCACACAGAGAAATGAGTGCGAGAGAATTTATGAAAACGGTTATGACGGAGCATTATCCTCTGAGCGAGGAGTTTAAGGGAACGAGGGAGTTTAAAGAGATTTTGGAAACGCTTTCATTGAACGGTTGAAAAAATCAAGGGTTGGTTGAGTTATATTCAAGGGATGATTTATTGTGTTTTTTGTTTTGATGGGTTATTATATGGTTGACCGGTCAACAAATAATCCGAGGTGAAAAAAATGACTATTTATTTAAGTGAAAACATAAAAAGATTAAGGCGTGACAGGGAGCTCACACAAGAGGCACTTGCCGAATTTCTTGGTGTGACCTATCAGAGCGTGAGCAACTGGGAGCGTGGCGAGAGTTATCCCGATATAACACTTCTGCCCGAGATTGCAGGCTTTTTCAAGGTGAGCGTTGATGAGCTGCTGGGTGTGAACAGGGCGGAGGATGAGGAGGAAATCAAAAAAGAGCTTGAAGCTTATGATAATCTTACTGATGAAAACCTGAAGCAGGAAATAATAAGCAAGCTTAAAGAAAAGTTCCCTAATGATTTTCGCATTCTTTTAAGATATATGACCTGCCTTGTTCACTTCAAAGAAAAGACACCCGAAAATGTAGCAAAAATAATAGCGATTTATGAAAACATTAAGCAAAACTGCAGCAATGACAAAATTCGTATTTCAGCCAAAAGACATATTGCCGAACTTTATAAAAGACTTTCAGAAAAAGAAGGAAGCGGCATCACCTTTGAGGACTGCGAAAAAATTATAAAAGAAATGCCAAGAATGCGAGACGGACAGGAAATGTTCTGTTATTACTATCCGAAGGACTACCCCGACCGTGATTCAATAATAATGGATACTCTTGAAGAACAATTCAATCTTCTTAATAAAATTTATTCGCATTATTTCTATTATACGGGATATTTTTATGAAAGTAATTTTACCGATGAATGGTTGCTTTCCGCTTATAAAGCGGTAATTGATTTTCTTAATTTCGTGTATGATGACGGAAATTACGGAAAAATGTGGCGTAGAGTATTTTATATTTACGGTCATATCGGCATACGACACCACAAACTAGGCAACAATGCCGAAGCAATCAAAAACTTCCGCAAAATGTGTGAGCTTGCAATCAAGTTTGACAGCTTGGACAGAATTACAACTATGCATTCAGTTATGTTTGAGGGTAAAGAATTTGACAAACAAACACTTGGTACAACCTACATTGCTAAAATGCAGATTAAGGAGCTGTTAACAGAAAAGTATCCGCTGTCAGAGGGGTTCAAATCAACAGACGAGTTTAAAGAAATGATTGAAAGGCTAGGATAAAAACAAAAAGTGGCAGGAAGATTATTCCTGCCACTGAATTTTTGCAAATAAAAAAGACTGTCTTTTCAGACAGTCTCATTTGTACCTTCAAAACTAAACAAAGGAAGTAAATGTAAGAGGATTGTAGTATCCTGTTGAACCAAGGATTTGGTCAAGCCCTCGACCTATTAGTATTGCCTAGCTGAATGCATCACTGCACTTACACATGCAACCTATCAA
>JBGVNA010000218.1:0-7043 GCA_045125175.1 Acutalibacteraceae bacterium | reverse complement strand
AACTGATGGTGTGTTCCGATAAGACAGTATAGCAGAAACTAAAAGTGCGGCAGATGCCAAACAGATTGCTTATTAAATTAAGAAAGGATTTCTGCTATGAAAAATCAAATTATGTCTTGTGAATTCAACATTGACACCGCCTGCGTTGAAGTTAAACTTACCGACGGCTCTATGGTATTAATCGACTGCATCACTGTCGAAAACGAATATGCAGAAAATATGTACGAAACATCCGAACTTGATTATCTCATATACAACAAACCAATGAGTTATGTCAGACTACTCTTAACCGGTAAAATAGAAGAATATTTGAGAAACAACACGGACTATACTCCATTATCTGATATGAGATAAAGTTTCAGCCGACAACATCATTTATGGTGTTGTCGGCTTTTTCTTTTGTTGGTATATAAAATCCACGAATCAAAATCTTGCTTTTGTAATGCATAAACTTCCTTTTTCACCACTAAGGTCATCCTATATTCAGATTTAAAAATCCCCAAAAACACCCTTATATATCAACGCCTCCAAACATCAAATCATTACAATAAGAGAAATGCCATACAAACTGATATCATAAATCAGATTGTATGGCTCTTTTTATTTAAGCATATTTATAGCAGTTTTACTGGTCGAAAAAATTATTTTGAAATAGTACAGAATTATCCACCACAGGCTTACTTCTGAGCTGATGCCTTCTCTGTCATAAATTCTGTTTCCCTTTTCATCGACAATGGTGTTACCGTTTTTGTTTACGGCGTACGCTTCAATGGTTACAAAACCGTTAGATTTTGAAGTTACCGTACATATTGCGCCTGATACGGAGGGGTCAAGAGTGACACCATTGCCTTCAACAATTCTCCATTTTATTTTTGCGCCTTCGGGAAGTCCCGTTGCATTTGCATAAAGAACTATTGACTCTCCGTATTGAATAGTTCGTTCCGAAGGAGTGGCAATTGTGATTCTCGCATCTGATGACGGTGTTGATGAATAAAGCATATTCTGACAAAGACTTGTTCTTACCGATCTGTTATATTTGTTATCCCTGCTTATAACAATACAGAAGTAATATTTGTAGTTATATTCAGAAGGGTCAATTTCTTTTTCTGTTGTGCTTGTGGTTAACAGTTTTACTCCCGTTCCGTTTTCATTGTTTGTGCCGAACCATCTATATATTTTGTCAAATCCGGCAACATCAACAGTCAGTTTACCTTCAAAATATTCAGCAGGCAAATCATTGATGATTGCAGGTGCAGGGATAAACGTTAATCCGTACTGCTCTGCATAGGTTTGTGCGTAAGTATCGGGAGTACCGTAAATCGTAAGGTTGTAACCATCCGCATCAAGTGAACATTCCGAAAATTGAGATGAAAGAATTGCGATTGAATTCTCGGCAGTCGGTAAACTTGATGTGCTTTTGAGCATTGGAGCGTCAAAATATGATACGGAACTTTCAAGGAATGCGTTTTCTCCCAAATCAGTTAAAGCTGGCAATTCAAGTTTAGTCAATGCACCTGTGTATGCAAAGGCATGGTCCGATGCCGTTTTTAGTTTAGGTGCATTTATGGTTGTAAACTTTTTGTTTACTGAATGCGTATCATACATATTGTTATAAAATGCAAAGCAATATTGACCTACAGTTTCAAGTTCAGGTGCGTTTAATGTTTCTAGTGACGAGTTCCTAAAAACATAATTTCCGAGTTCTATTATACTTGGTAATGTGATTTCAACCAATGAATAACATTCTGAAAATGCTTCATCTCCAATTGATACAACTTTAGGAAGTATAACTTCCTTTAAACTGTAACATTCAAAAAACAGTCTGCAATTTTCAATTGTAACAACATTAGGAAATTCTATTTCAGTTAAATTAATACATTTTTCAAATGTTCCGTAATCTTCGTTTATATCGGAATATGTTGAAACAAATTCTTTCGCATTAGGAATATTTACTGTTTTTAACCAATAACAGTTTTGAAACGCTCCGGTATCTATAGTGGTAACTAAAGGAGCATTGACTTCTCTGAGAATATCACATCCCTCAAAAGCAAAGCATGATATTTCAGTAATCAACGGAAGGTTAACGAATTTCAGATAAGAGCATCCTGAAAAAGCATAGTTTTCGATTTTTGAAAGTTTAGGAAAATCAACGCTTCTTATACCCAATGCCATACTGCCGATATATTCAAGATTTGGTGCTTCAAACTCAACAACTTTACGACAAAGAATACCGTGATTTTCAACATTTATCAAACCTTTAGCTGATATATAAATAGCCTTGCTGGATCTTAGTCCTCTGCTTTCTATATGAGTTAGTGTTTCAGGAAAAACAACACTAACAATATTATTGTTATAAAGTCCATTCTTGCGAATTCCCGTCACCATTATTCCGTTTATTGTTTCAGGAACAATAAATTCCTTAAGTTCGCCAGTGTAAGAAGTTAAATATCCTTCAGAATCTATTGTGAAGTCATTTTCAGTTGCATAATATAACACTCTGTACTCAGCGGTGTTATGCAGACTTCTCATTCCGTCGGGAGAATATGCAACAGCTCTTATTGATTGTGTTCCTTGTATTGTAATAGGTGAAGTGTACTTAATTGCAGAGTCTTTTGAAGGATAATTTTCATTCGTTGTATAGTAAATCTCATAACCTTCTGGTGCGGAAATAGTTACTTCAAACGCTTCGTGATATGTACCGGATTCGACAGAGATTTCAGGGTTTTCCGCACCGTCATATCCTAATGCGATTCCAACTGCATTTTGTATCTGAGGCATTCCGTAACCGTAATAAAGACTTTCATCATCACTGAAACTCACAATAAACGACTCTCTAAAATCATAATTTGAATTCTTTTCATAATCATTTATTATGTGAAAATCATCGTGATAAGAAAGTTCTTCGTAAGGAACACAAGATTCTATAAGAATATTTTTTGTCTCATCAATTGTTAATTCAGGATTAACTGACAACACCATTGCTGCTGCAGCTGAAACAAACGGTGCAGAAAATGATGTTCCGTATTCTTGATAGACTAGCGTTGTTTCTTCGTAACTTGGCATTGTTTCAATATTATGACCGGGAGCAACAAAATCAACTTCTTCACCGTGATTTGAGAAAAAACTGTAGTTACCGTTTCGGTCAATTGAACCTACCGTAAAAACTTCTTCAAATGATGCAGGATAATATTTACTTACATCGTCACCCTCATTTCCGGCTGCACAAACAATAACAACGCCATTACTGTGAGCGCTTTTTATGGAATCATAAACCGCATTTGAAAACACCTCGGAACCAAGGCTCATATTGATTATATCAGCACCATCAGCAACAGCCATATCAATACCGAGAGAAACAGCAGAATTGGTTCCGTATCCAAATTCATCAAGAACCTTATAAGCATATACTTTTACATTTTCTGAAGTGTTATCAACTATAATAGTTGATACATAGTCACCGTGTGGGTGGTCAGATTCTGCACTGTTATTTATGCCAGTGTCACTAAAGTTATAGCCGGAATCTATAACTCTACCATTGTAAGCAGGAGAATCAAAATATGCCCCTGTATCAAGTACTGCAACGATTATTTCTTCCTTGTTAAGATTTGATTCAGCAACATATTCTTTTGCCTCATCTCCCTGCATCATATAATTGCCGTAAGACAGAGCTTGGCTTTCAACAATTCCGTCAAGCTCTGCCCATTTTACAAAAGGTAAACTGTTATAGTATTCAACAGCTTTTTGTGCTGTTTCCGCATCCGAATACTGATAGATATAACGATTGTTGTTTCCGACAACACATTCTGCGTTTTTGTATGTGTCGGGTTGAACGGTTGCTTTGACCATAACCCTGCATACTACCGATTCTTCAAGCTCTTTGCCTTCTGCAGATTCCTCTGCATATAACTCGGACATATCCTCCGCAAACTCTTCAATGGAGGTATTTTCAACAGCCAAAGCAGGAATGACAAGCATTACAGATGAAAGTATCAAACCAATACAGCAAATTATACTTATAATCTTTTTCATAAAGACACCACCCCAATTAAATGCTATCATAAATCAAATATAATTAAATAAGAGTGGCTGAAACGATACCGATTTCGGCAAAAACGATTATAAACAACAGTTGAAAGAATCAGAGTTGATATGGTAAAATAAAATTGGGTAGGTGTTTGAAATGATTAATGTTTTGATTTGTGATGATAACGCCGTCTTTCTTGATGAACTAAACAGACTCACAAAGGATTTCGGTCAAAAGCACAATTTAGAATTGAATATTGATTTGAGAGAGTCTGCAGACTTCGTTTTTGAAGAAAATGCGGTTTATGATATTGCATTCATTGATATTGAAATGCCGAAAACAAGCGGTCTTATTCTTGCGGAAGAATTGCAGAAAAACAATCCCGATATTATCGTTATTGTTGTTACATCATTTCAGCATTATCTTGATGATGCTATGAGAATTCACGTTTTCAGATATCTTTCAAAGCCCATTGATGTAACAAGATTTTTTGAAAACTTCAAAGATGCCGTTAAAGAATACAATAACATAAGCAAGTCAATCGTTTTTGATTTGAGGGACAGAGTTGTAACCGTAAAGACAAAAGACATTCTCTATATTGAAAACAAAAAGCACGGTTCGTTTATTGTCACAAAATACGATGCTTTCACCGTAAACAAAAAACCGAAAGAGCTTTGTTCATTAATCAACCAACCCAACTGCTTTGTTTATTCCCATAACAGTTATGTTGTCAATCTGCAAAACGTGATAGATTTTGATAAAAACAGCATAAAGCTCAGAAAAAATGATAATGAAACGGTATCTGCATATATGTCACAGAGAAAATATTCCGATTTCAAAAAAGCATTCTTGGCTTTTGCAGGAGGTATATGATGAACACGATTTGTTATTTGCTTATATTTTTGTTTGAGCAGTTTGTTGCATATATGTATTTCAAAAACAAATTTGAAACAAAAAGAAATGCTTTTGTAATAGCTATTTGCTATCTTTTATCGTTTGCGGTTCAGTTTTCGGTTAGTTTAACCGGCATGGCTGAATTGAATATACTGTCATTTCTGATATGTAATATTCTTGTTGTCTTTATATGCTTTGGAGCAACAATCAAACAAAATATCTTTAATGTCCTTTTGCTTGAGGTAATAATGATTGCAACAGAGCTGATTATTATGTATCCTGTTTCAATTCTGCTTGATATACAGTTGACTGAATATGTGAATGATGCATCGGTGATGCTGTTTGAAACAATTGCAACAAAATCACTGTATTATCTTGTGGTTTATATTTTTTCGAAGATTTCATTCAAAGAGAAAAATAAACTCAGGAATGATTTCACTTTATCACTGTTTGTTTTGCCGTTATCATCTGTGTTTACCCTTTTGTGCTTGATGTATCTGACGGCGCACTTGGAACTTGACCAATTCACATATATAATTTTTATTGTAATTTCATTTGTACTTTTACTTTCAAATGTAATCGTATTTTTCGTTCACGAAAAGGTTGTTTCAACTCTTGTTGAAAATTCCGAATATCAGCTTGAAAAGCAAAAAGCAGAGATCAATCAGGAGTATTATGCCGAGCTGGAACGTCAGTATGATTTATCGAATATTCTTATTCATGACATAAAGAAACATCTTGGAGTTGTTCGTACTTATCTGACGGGAAACGAAACAGACAAAGCGATTTCATATATTGATTCAGTTTATGAAAACAACGAAATTCAGTCATTAAAACAGTTCAGCAAAAACAAATTAATCAATGTTATCGTAAGCCGATATGCTCAGCTTTGCAGAATTAACTCAGTGGAATTTGAAACTGACATTCGTAATGTTGATTTCTCGTTTATGGATGAAAGTGATTTAACGGCTCTTTTAGATAATCTGCTTGAAAATGCTGTTGAAGCGGCTGAAAGCACCGCTGAAAAGAGAATAGATTTGTTTGTTGAAAACAAAAATGAGCATTATATAATTGTAAAAGTCAAGAATTCGTGCGATACTCCGCCGAAACACAAGGGCAACAGATTCATTTCTTCAAAACAGAATAAAAATTATCACGGCATCGGAATAAAAAGTATAGAACGAATTGCTCAGAAATATGACGGCAGTTCAGAGTTTGAGTATGATGACATGACAAAAACATTCTGCGCCGTGGTAATGTTGAAAAATAAGATATAAAAAGTCGGCAGGCAACACCATCAAATGATGTTGCCTGCTTTTTCTTTTCCCCCTCTTGACATCAAAATAAAACTGATATAAAATATTAACGAACATTTGTTTGCTGTAAAATTAAATATTTTTTATTTTTTCGTCATTTTTCAGGAAAAATTTTTGCATTCTCACTCCATAATAAGTGAGAGCAAATATTTTTTTACTTTTTTGAAAAAGTAGGAAAAATATATATGCTTTCATTCCATATAAAGTGAGTGGAGTTTTTTCTGAAGCGAATTTTTTGAACAAAGTGTAAATTATTTAATTATCAGGAAAAATTTGTTACGTTTCGCTCCTTTATAAATGGGAGGATAAAAATTCTTCGCAGTGAGGTGATGCAATTATATCGGACAACCCTAATTTAAGTTACATTGTTAAACTCCCGAATCAGATATTTACGATTCCGCAGGACAGTCATCTTGCATGGCTTCCGTTGTTTTACGCTCTCCCCAAAGAGCTTGTAATAAAACGGAAGGATTATCTTGATATTCCGAGAAATCCGTATGAAGTTCTTTACACGGATAAATATAATTATCTCATCAATGATGATGTTTTTCTTCAGCTGATATGGGAATCGTATGCGTGGTCTGTGTGGCAATTCATTCAGGTTCCCCGCCGTGACGGTTACGGCAATATCCCCGGCAAATGGACAGATTATTCGGGTGATTTTCCTTTGTGGCGGTTGTGCTTTGTAATTCAGAATTACTTCCGAAAGAAATTCGAATATGAAATGGAATGGAGTTTTCAAAAGCTGTATATGATGCCGAGAGAAATGCAAATCCCGTGTCTTACATATCAGCAGTTCAGTAATCTCA
>JBGVNA010000217.1:0-2444 GCA_045125175.1 Acutalibacteraceae bacterium | reverse complement strand
GCATGATTTTCAGAGCTCAGGAGAGAGCGGAAAACATGAATGAAGCTCTTGACAAATGTGTTGACACCCTTATCAGGCAGATCAGAAAAAACAAGACCCGAATTGAAAAGAAAATCCGTGCCGCAAGCTTTGATGCTTTTGCTGATGAAGCTGATGTTGCGGAAGAGGTCGAGTTTGAACTCGTGAGGAGAAAAACCGTAACTCTTAAGCCTCAGAGCGTTGATGAAGCAATTCTTCAGATGAATTTGCTTGACCATCAGTTCTATGTTTTCCTTGAAGAGGCAAGCGGTGAAGTGAGCGTGGTTTATAAGCGCAACGGCGGAGGCTACGGTCTTATCACACCTGATATTGAATAATAAAGGTCCGAATGAATAACGTTAGTTAATTATCGGCGGGAATCGTATTCTCGGTTCCCGCCTGTTTTTTGATTATAGGAGAATTTGATGAAGATTAATTTTGTTATACCCTGCCTGCTTGGCATGGAGTCACTTATTGCAGGCGAGTTGAAAGAATTCGGAGCTGAAAATGTGGCTGCAGAAAACGGAAGAGTGCTTTTCAGCGGCGATGAAAATATCCTTGCAAGGGTTAATATCTGCTCACGATTTGCCGAAAGAGTTCAGATTCTTGTCGGTTCCTTTGAAGCAAGAAGCTTTGAAGAGCTTTTTCAGGGCGCCAAAGCCCTTGCTTGGGAGGAATGGATAGGCTCTCTTGACGCTTTCCCTGTTAAAGGATATTCAATCAATTCAACCCTTTTCAGCACCCGTGACTGCCAGGCTATAATCAAAAAAGCGGTTGTTGAAAGGCTTAAATCAAAATATAAAATCGAATGGTTTGAAGAATCAGGTCCCGTTCATCAGATTCAGTTTTCCATTATGAAGGACAAGGTTTCGCTGCTTATAGATACTTCGGGAATGGGACTTCACAAAAGAGGCTACAGGCTTGATGCCAATGATGCGCCTATAAAAGAGACCCTTGCAGCGGCACTTTGCAGCTTGTCACATCTCAGACCGTATCATAAGCTTTATGACCCTATGTGCGGCTCGGGAACAATTCTTATTGAGGGTGCGATGATGGCGGCAAATATGGCACCGGGCATTAACCGAAGATTTTCTGCCGAGCGTTTCGACGTTATTCCGAGAAACGTTTGGGAAGAAGAGAGAGAAAGGGCAAGAAGCCTTGTAAGACCATGTGACGATTTCATGGCATACGGCTCCGATATTGATGCAAAGGCAATTGAAATTGCCAGTGTGAATGCCGAAAGAGCAGGCGTAAGCTCGAAAATTCAGTTTAAGGTTGCAGATGTCTCAAAGTTCAGCCCCGAAACAGAAAGAGGCACTTTGATATGTAACCCGCCCTACGGCGAAAGATTGCTTGACCTTTCCGAATGCGAAGCAATTTATAAAATGATGGGTAAAGCATTCGAGCAGAAAAAAGGTTGGTCATACAGCATAATAAGCCCCGATGAAGAGTTTGAAAAAGCCTTCGGCAGAAAAGCGGATAAGAGAAGAAAGCTTTATAACGGCATGATAAAATGCCAGTTGTTTATGTATTTTAAATAAAAATGAGAGGATTGTTGTTATGAAACATATTTTTGTTATTAACCCTGCGGCAGGCCAGGGCAAGGTTCTTGATTTTATCAGACCTAAAATTGAAGAGGTCTGCCAAAAATATTCCCTTAATTGTGAAATTCATGTTACGGAAAAAGCAGGGGAAGGCATTGAATATGTAAGAAATAAGGCTGCAACAGGTGAAGAAATCCGTTTTTACGCCTGCGGCGGTGACGGCACTCTTTATGATGTTGTAAACGGTGCGTTCGGTTATAAGAATGCGCAGGTTGCCGTTATACCTCTCGGTTCGGGTAATGATTTTATCCGTCTTTTCGGAACAAAGGAAGAATTCCTTAATCTTGATGATCAGGTTAACGGTGTTCCCGTTGAATTTGACGTTATTAAGTGTGACGATGAAATTGCCATCAATCAGTGCTCAATGGGTATGGATGCAGAGGTTTGCGCCATGCAGGGAAAAATCAAAAAACTTCCCCTTGTAACAGGCGAAGGTGCATATTATATCGGCTGCCTTTATGCAATTATACGTAAATTTAAAAACAGATTTACCTACAGCATTGACGGCGGCGAAAAAGTAACGAAAGATTGCCTTTTCTGCTTCTGCGGCAATTCAAGATGGTATGGCGGCGGCTTTATGGCTGCTCCTCTTGCTCTGCCCGAAGATGGTCTTCTCGACTTCGTTGTTGTTGAGTCAAAGGTAAGCAGACCGAAGCTTGTAACTCTTCTTAATAAGTATAAGAGAGGTGAGCATCTTGACTGGGATATAACCGAGTTCAAGAGAGGCAAAAAGCTTGTTATCCACAGCGATAAGCCTGCGGCAGTTAATGTTGACGGCGAAATTAAATATGTGACCGATACATCGTTTGAGATAATTGAAAA
>JBGVNA010000216.1:0-6746 GCA_045125175.1 Acutalibacteraceae bacterium | reverse complement strand
CCTGCTTATTTCATAATCTTTTATTCCGATTTTTCGCAGCATTTCTGTTGTGGCAATATTTCCAATGTAAAGCATAAGATTTTCTATAAACCAAGCAATTCACCTCTGCGAACTCCCGTTGTTGTCATCAGAATCAACATACACTTGAAATCAATGGGGCATTTCTGAATAACCGAAAAGAACTGTTCTGCTTGTTCTTGTGTCAATGCGTCAACTTTCTTTTTCGGGAGTTTGGGGCAATCGACTTTATCCATTGGATTTGTTGTGATGAACTCTTGTTTGAGAGCAAAAGAGAACAGAGAAAACAAAAAACTGTAATGGTGTCTTAATGATTTCGCTGATAATCTTGTTCCCTTGTGCGATTTGTAATCTGTTCGCAAATAGTGAAGAAACATTTGAATATCTCTTGATGTTATCTTTTGCAATGCTCTGTCTTTGAAATAACTCTCTGAAAGTTTGGAAATACTGCGGTAAAATTCAACCGTTGTGTGTTTGTGTTCGCCGTCACAAATTGCAATCGGAAACCAAACATAATTAACGAAATCAACAAACGGAGTGCAAGTTGTGTTTATTTCTCTTTCTTTCACTCTCAAAGGGTCAGAAAGGTCTTTTTCGTATTCTTCTTTAACGAATTGTTCCCATTCTTCGGCGGCTTTCTCTGCGGCTTTCAAAGCCTTTGCAGGAGTTAAACCGTCAGGTGCAAACCAAGTTGTGTATTTGTTGACTTGCTTTCCGATTTCGTTTCTTCCGAGGTACGCACGGAATTTGAATGAAACTGTTTTGCCGTTCTTCTTGTTTTCGATTACTGTTGCCATAATAAAAAATCCTTTCCGCATTCAACACCACGAAAAGGAATTTTTGACGATTTTGTGTGCTTTTTTGTGTGCTTTTTTAATCAATAGAAACACACAAGAAAAAGCAAAAACCGCCGAAACCCTAATGATTTCAACGGTTTTCTTATGGTACGAGTGTTCATAACGGATTCAATGAAGAAATTGTTAACGGCGGTTAAACACACATTGTTTCATACTATCATTAACAACTGAAAGGAATTGCAAATTATGAAAAACAATATTTTATCTTGCGAATTTAACATTGATACTGCCTGCGTAGAAGTTAAACTTGCTGATGGCTCAATGGTGTCAATCGATTGCATTGCCGTTGAAAACGAATATGCAAACAATATGTACGAAACTTCAGAACTTGATTATCTCATCTACAACGAACCCATGAGTTATGTCAGCTTACTTTTAAGCGGTAGGATGGAAGAATATCTGCAGAATAACACAGATTACACTCCGTTATCGGATATGAGATAAGTTTCAGCCGACAATACTATTTTGAGTGGTATTGTCGGCTTTTTCTTTGTTGATATAAAATTTCTACAACTCAAAATTTTGCATTTGTAACGCATATATCGCAAAATCAGGGTTACAGGTCAAATTATACGTCCCCTCCAATTGCCGTGCTTCAAATCCCTTATGTATCAACGGTTTCGAAACCTCTATTTGTCTAATTTTTATACAAATGGTTAAATTCTTACACTAATTTAATATAAAATCAGCCGACAGTACTTTTACCTTGATTTTTATACGTTTGCTGTTTCTTTGCGGTTTTTGATATCTTTTACAAAAACGGTTTTGAATATTTTTCTTACGGTAGACTGAATAAAGAAAAGCTGAGTGAAGAATGCAAACGGGAAGTTAAAACATACGAGCTTGAGCCAATCTGCAAGCAAAGTCCACATATTGAACCTTGCCTGATAATTGTAATAATTTTTTCAGAATATTTCGGCGTAAAACATCCGAAGAAAACAAAAAGAGCAGGCATATCGCCTGCTCGGAAATGTAGTTGAAATATAAAAATCGAGTGTTCATAACGGATTCAATGAATAAATTATTTCGGGAATTGATTTTTATCAGAATAAAACTTCAAATATAAGTCCGATTTCTTTGAAGAAAAGTGTAAAGTATTCAAATACGGGACCAAACACTCTTGAGATAATACCCATAAATGAGTTGTCGGGTTCAGGGATTTCGTTACCGTCTGTAAGCATCCACACCTGACAAGCATAGAAGGGGTTTGCCGTACCGATCATAAGACCGTCTTCCATTGCTGCGAAGGTACGCAGACCGTGGTTATAAGGATCACCGAAACCGTTTGTTGTGATTGTTTCAAAGTTGATGCCGTCTTCGGTTACATAAAGGTCAAAGCCTCTTTCGGCATCCTTCATATAACCTGCGGTTTCAAGGAAACCTTCAAGTGTTTTTACGAGAGTTGAAAGTGCAAGTTCAGCCTGGGGTGCAGATTTTGAACCCTTGCCATGAACCTTATCCGATGCCATTTTTGCAAGTTCATCAACTGTATATTTGTTGTAAAGATACTTGAGTTCGTCGATATCTTCGTCGTTGATTGACTGTGTTGCAACTTCGTTTTCTTCCGCTGCGGTTGAGATTTCAACAAAAGTCTTTACATAGTTGATAAGACTTGTCCACTCTGCGGGAGTCATTGACATAAGATCACCGTTTGAGAACTGACCGATAGGTTCGAGAAGGCTGCTTGTGTCGAATGTTCCCACGTAAAGCTTGCCGTTGAACTCTTCCATTCTCCAGATATACTGGTTTTCATTTCTGCCGAAACCTGAACCGAGACCCGATTTTCCGCCTTCGGGGAACATTGTTGTTGCATCACCCATGATAAGCTCGATATCTTCGTTCTTATCCATTCTGTAAAGGCTTACGGACTGCTCAAGGTTTCTGTTCATGAACTCGAAGTCAGCCTTGAAAAGAATATGTTCAAGAGGAATTTCTTCATCGTTGTATTCGCCGATGTAGAGATAATCATTATAAACATAGATTACGCCTGCACCCGCTCTTGTTCTTTCGGGGTCGATGCCGAAGGTGTACTTTGCGCCGTCTTCTTTGTCACCGATAACGGGTGTCCAGGTCCAGTCTGTTGCTGTTTCGCCCATTTCACCCTTAACAAGTGCAAATGACTGCATTGTGTATTCATCGGGCTTGTTGTCGGGAGTACCCGTGCAGATTGAAACATAGAGATCGTCATTATACTCAACCATTTCCCAGATTGAACCACCGTAGATACTGTCGGGGAAATGATAAGCGGGATAATCAAAAAGTTCTGCCTGATCAGCAATAACAGTGAATGCTTCCTGACCTGCCGAGGGATTTTTTGAAATAAGAATCTGTGCGCCGCCGAGAGTTACCATGCTTACGATAAGATAATCCTTATATGCGCAAAGACCTCTGATACCTGTGCAGATGCCCTGAAGATAAGCCTGATAATAATCGCTCTGGTTGATGCCTTCATAAACGATTGTGCATTTATCGTTGTTGTTGGGGTCAACTTCAATGATCTTGGGCAGACCGTTAACTGAACCGCAGAAATAAAGTTTGTCATTGAATTCACAAGCATTTCTGAGTTGAACATTGTGTCCTGTTGTTGACTTGCTCATAAGAACGGTTACTTCGTTTGTTTTGACATTAATTTTGGTAAGAACACCGCCTGTGTTGCCGCCATCGGGTTCACCTGTGTAGAAATGACCGTTAAACATAACATCAAGAGTTGCGTTCATTTCTGAAGGGTCGAATTTGTTGCCGAGAACAGAATCCATAAAGCCGAGAGTAAGGCCGAGTGAGTTATAGTTAGTTGAAACATAAACACAGTCGCCATAAGCAACAGCAGACCATGCATAGTTCTGACCTCTGTCGCCCTGGCCGTTATCCTTTGCGGAAACTGCGCCTTCGCCTATGTAATCAACTATTCCGTCAACCTCACCGAGACCTTTGTCGGGGTGCGAAATCTTGGTTAATTCGTATTCGCCCGAATTGTATTTAACTTTGCCTTCAAAAGCGAATGAACCTGTTGCCATTCCGAACAAAACCGAAACAGCAAGTACGATGCTGAGAATGCGTTTAAAATTTTTCATGTTTTTTTACTCCTTGTTTTTTTACGGCAAAACCGTTAAGTACATACTATTTATTATGTGTTGTACTAAAGTTAGAAATATGTTAATGAAATGTTAAACCACATCAACGCAATCCGTACAATAATACGGATTCATCCGAATTTTTTAAAGTTTCACTGTAAATGTGCTTCCTGTGCCGAGTTCGCTTTCAACCGAAATCTTTCCGTCGAGAATATCAATAACTCTTTTGACGAGTGCAAGACCGAGACCGTTACCTTTTTCGGAATGAGAAGTATCTCCCTGATAAAACTTATCGAAAATATGCTTTATCGTGTTTTCCTCCATACCGCATCCCGTATCGGAAACACTGACGATAACATTGTTGCCGTTCTTTTTGAGATTAACGCTCACTTTTCCGCCGTCAGGAGTAAATTTAAGTGCATTCGAAAGCAGATTGTTCCAGACAAGCATAAGCATTTCGGGGTCTGTTTTAATATAAACATCTTCCTCGATGTTAAATTCAATATCAAGATTTTTCTTTTCCCATTCACTTTCAAATCCGAGAAGGCATTCGCAAAGCATTTCACTCAGATTGCATTTTTTGAAATTGGGTGAAATTTTTTTGTGTTTCAAGTTTGTTGAGTTTAAGAATATTTGTTATGAGTTCGGAAAGATGCTTTGTTACCCTGTTAATCGATTTTGCATATTCAAGACGTTTTTCTTCGGGCAGATCGGGTTCTTCAAGAAGAGAACCGTAATTCTGCAGAACGGCAAGCGGAGTTTTGAGCTCATGAGAAACGTTTGAAACAAAATCGGTTCTTAGTGTTTCAATACTTGAAAGTTCTTCCGCCATAATGTTGAGGTCTGTTCCGATTTTATTGAAAATACTGAATTTCCGTGGCTTAAATTTTATGTTGAAATTGCCTCGGGTTATTTTGCTTGTGATTTCAAGAATTTCATCAACCGGTTTATAAATAAGGTATTTTCTTCTTAATGCATCAAAAATCGTAACAACCAACGAAATGAAAGCGATATTCCAAAAAGTAACCATTGCTGCGAAACGAATATTCTCTTTAGTATATATTATTCCGGTTTCTCTTTGAAACAAATTAAGCAATAATATTACATTGCAGGTTATAACAAAACCGATAATTGCAAAAAAGGCGAAATAACACAATATCGAATAAAGGATCTTTTTGATCATTTCAGCACCGCCTTGTAGCCGAGACCGTGAACGGTTACGATTTCAAAATCTTCACAGCAAGAGAATTTTTCACGGAGTTTTGTCATATAAACATCAACCGTTCTCGTGCTTGAATTTGTATCAACATCCCAGAATTCATTCATAAGTTGCGAACGGGTAAATGTCTTTTTGGGATAGGAAAGCATTTTGAAGATAATATCAAACTCACGGACTGTGAGAGCGATTTCTTCATCACCGTAATATGCAGTGTGTTCTTCTGCATCAAGAACGAGGTTGCCGATAACAACTTTTTTGCTCACGGCAATTTTTGCTCTGCGCAGCAAAGCTCCGATTTTAAGATTAAGTTCATCAAGGTCAATGGGTTTTACCATATAATCATCAATGCCGATGCCGTAACCCATTCGTTTTGACATGAAGTCATCCTTTGCGGTAACAAAAAGAATGGGAATTTCTTTGTTCGTTTCACGGACAGAACTTGCAAACTCAAATCCGTCTGCACCGGGCATCATAATATCGGAAATGATAAGGTCAATCTGATTTTCATAAAGAACGTCGTAAGCCTCATTTGCATTATAAGCGCTGAAAACGTCGTGACCGTATTGAGAAAGATAGGTCGAAACAGCTCTGTTGAAATCAACGTTATCTTCAACTATAAGAATTTTAGGCATAACAAGCACCTCCGTGATGATTATATCATAAGTTTTTTGCTTATGTAAGTTTTTAAAATTATCTAATTGTATAGAATACATCTGCTTGTTTTGAAAAATGTTAGAGAAATGTTAAAGTTTTGTTTATGAAATTTATTGCCATATAAAAAAACCTCTTGACAACTCCAGAAAAACTGATATAAAACATTGACGAACATTTGTTTACTGTAAAATCGAAATATTTTTATTTTTTCGTCAATTTTCAGGAAAAATTTTCGGGTTTTTACTCCATAATAAGTGAGAGCAAATATTTTTCAACTTTTTTGAAATTGTAGGAAAAATATATTCGCTTTCATTCCATATAAAGTGAGTGGGCGTTTTCTGAGGCAATAGTTCTTGAACAAACTGTAAATTGTTGAGATATCAGGAAAAATTCATTCCGTTTCGTTCCTTTATAAATGGGAGGATAAAAATTCTTCGTAGTGAGGTGATGCAATTATATCGGACAACCCTAATATCAGTTATATCGTTAAACTCCCGAATCAGATAATAACGATTCCGCAGGACAGCCATCTTGCGTGGCTTCCGTTGTTTTACGCTCTCCCAAAAGAGCTTGTAATAAAACGGAAAGATTATCTTGAAATACCGAGAAATCCGTATGAAGTTCTTTACACGGATAAATACGATTATCTCATCAACAATGATGTGTTTCTTCAGCTGATATGGGAATCTTATGCGTGGTCGGTGTGGCAATTCATTCAGGTTCCCCGCCGTGACGGTTACGGTAACATCCCCGGCAAGTGGACAGATTATTCGGGTGATTTTCCTCTGTGGCGGTTGTGCTTTGTAATTCAGAATTACTTCCGAAAGAAATTCGAATATGAAATGGAATGGAGTTTTCAAAAGCTGTATATGATGCCGAGAGAAATGCAAATCCCGTGTCTTACATATCAGCAGTTCAGTAATCTCA
>JBGVNA010000215.1:0-2160 GCA_045125175.1 Acutalibacteraceae bacterium | reverse complement strand
ATGGTGCCCAACTGCGATAAGAATGTGCCGGGTCTGCTTATGGCGGCGGCAAGGCTGAATATCCCCACGGTTTTTGTCAGCGGCGGACCGATGCTTGCAGGCAGAGTGAACGGCGCAAAAACAAGCCTTTCTTCGATGTTTGAAGCTGTCGGCGAATACGGCGCAGGCAAAATCACCGAAGAAAAACTGCGTGAATATGAGTGCAAAACCTGCCCAACCTGCGGCTCCTGCTCGGGTATGTATACCGCAAATTCAATGAACTGCCTCACCGAAGCTCTCGGCATGGGACTCAAAGGCAACGGAACGATTCCTGCGGTTTATTCCGCAAGAATTGAGCTTGCAAAGCACGCAGGCATGGCGGTTATGGATGTCTTGAAGAAAAATATCCGTCCCCGTGACATAATGACCGAAAAAGCATTTATGAACGCTCTGACGGTTGATATGGCTCTCGGCTGTTCAACAAACAGCATGCTTCATCTTCCTGCAATCGCACACGAATGCGGAATAGAAATCAATCTTGATATTGCAAACAAGATAAGCGCAAAAACACCCAATCTTTGCCACCTTGCACCCGCAGGCAGAACATATATTGAAGATCTTGACGAAGCCGGCGGCGTTTATGCGGTTATGAACGAGCTTTCAAAGAAAAATCTTCTGAACCTCGATTGTATCACCGTAACGGGCAAAACCGTCGGTGAAAACATAGAAGGATGTATAAATCTCAACCATGATGTAATAAGACCCGTTGAAAATCCTTACAGCGAAACGGGCGGTATTGCTGTTCTTCGGGGTAACCTTGCTCCCGACGGAAGCGTTGTCAAGCGTTCCGCCGTTCTTCCCGAAATGCTTGTTCACGAAGGTCCTGCAAGAGTTTTTGACTGTGAAGAAGATGCACAGGCGGCAATCAATGCAGGCAAAATAAAATCGGGTGATGTTGTTGTTATTCGTTATGAAGGTCCGAAAGGCGGACCCGGAATGCGTGAAATGCTCAATCCCACGTCAGCTATTATGGGAATGGGTCTCGGCAGCAGCGTTGCGCTAATAACAGACGGCAGATTCAGCGGTGCAACAAGAGGAGCGTGCATCGGTCACGTTTCACCCGAAGCGGCAAGCGGCGGAATGATAGGCGTTGTCGAAGAGGGCGATATCATCAGCATCAACATCCCCGAAAACAAGCTTGAACTCAAGGTTGATAAAAAAGTCCTTGAAGAACGAATGAAAAACTTTGTCCCCAAGAAAAAAGAGCTTTCGGGTTATCTCAAAAGATACGCTGCACTTGTTTCAAGCGGAGCGGAGGGTGCGATTCTGAAATGAAGAACGAAAAATTAAATGAGTTATATTTAAAACTGAATTCCCTATGCATTTTCAGAGCCTTGCTTTCTGATTCGGTAATCAGCAGGTTGATGAAATATCTGAAATCTGTTGAAAATGCAGATCCGGCCGAAAAAATCAGCCTTTATTCCGAATTTGTTTCCGCATTATATGAAAACAACAAGGTCAGTCTTGCAAGGCACGTACACACCGTTGTCGGAAACAATGAAAATGCTTATGTTAAAATCATCGGCAGCGGAAAAGCAGGCTCGCCCACGATGAAAAAATGCGTTGATGCAGAGATTGAAATTTTGCAATCCGTTGCAGATTTAACTCCCGCAGAGATTCAAAGTGCGATTGAATGGAACGGATTTCTTCCCGTGTTCAAAGCTGAAAAGGTTGATTTGGCAAACGATTACGCAAAGAGAACAAGGAATATCGGTAAATACGGCTACGGCATTTATGCGAAAAACCATATGTTTCGAATTGACAACGGAAAAATCGTTCCCGTTCTGCATCCCGATGAAACAGCACTTTCCGACCTTATCGGATACGAGCGTGAAAAGAAAATTATTCTTGATAACACAAAAGCTCTGCTTGAAGGCAGAGCGGCGGCGAATATTCTTCTGACGGGTGATGCGGGAACGGGTAAATCCTCAACGGTAAAAGCCGTTATCAACGAGCTTCACAAAGAAGGCTTGCGAATAATCGAGGTGCGTAAAGAACAGCTTCGTGAAATTCCAGTTATACTTGACGAACTTTCGGAAAATCCGCTGAAATTCATTTTGGTTATTGATGACTTAACTTTCCAGAAGGATGACGATAATTTCAGCGCACTCAAAGCGATTC
>JBGVNA010000214.1:0-2765 GCA_045125175.1 Acutalibacteraceae bacterium | reverse complement strand
TTTCTATTGATGCCGTTCCCGTTCGGCAGATTTCAAGGATAGTAAAATCCTTCATAAGAGAAATAAAATCGTCCATTTTTGTTCCGCTGCCGATAAGCCTCAAAACAATGGAATCACGGGAATAATCAATGGTTTCCGCTTTGAATGCCTCTGCCGCCGAATGAATTTCTTCCCTTGCGGCAGGGTCGTTTTTCAGTTTAATGAGCATCAGCTCACAGCTTAAAGAATTTTCGTTTGTCAGCTCTTTTATCGAGCACACGTCGGGCAGCTTGTAAAGCTGATTGACAAGCTGAACCTTGCCTTCTTCCTCGCCGTCAAAGCTGAATGTAATTCGTGAAAATTCAGCCGATTCCGTTTCGCTTGCGGTTATTGAGCTTATGTTGAACTGCCTTCTTCTGAACATACTCGTAAGGCGGTTAAGAACGCCGAATTGATTTCTCACAAGCACAGCTAAAGTATATCTGTTCATTTCACCGCCTCCAATTCTGTCATAATATCGTCCATACTGCCACCCGGCGGAAGCATCGGAAGAACAAATTCATCTTTATCAATCAAACAGTCAACAACAAAAGTTCCGTTATATGAAAATGCTTTTTCAAGAGCATTCTCAAGCTCATCAAGGTTAGTTGCCGCCATACCGTCTGCACCGAAAGCCTTTGCAAGCGAAACGAAATCGGTTTTTCGGTTAAGAACGGTGTTTGAATAATGCTTTTCATAGAAAAGGGTCTGCCATTGGCGCACCATACCGAGAACACCGTTGTTCATAATCAAAATAACAATCGGAACGTTATAAGTAACTGCAGTTGCAAGCTCCTGAAGAGTCATTCCGAAACTGCCGTCACCCGTTACAAGAACACTTCTCTCCTTTGTTCCGAATGCCGCACCGATCGCCGCACCCGTTCCGAAGCCCATCGTGCCCAGTCCTCCGCTTGAAACAAAACGCCTTGAAGTTCTGAGATTAAGGTTTTGAGCCGACCACATCTGATGCTGACCGACATCGGTGCAAACAGCGGTGTTTTCGCCAAGATACTTGTTAAGAGTCAGAATTGCATTTCTCGGAGTCATACCCTCACGGTTATCGGTAAAGCGTTCTTCATCTTTAAGAAAATCAGCCACTTTTGCAGCCCATTCGGGCTTTTTACCCTCATTGAGTAATGGCAGAAGATTTTGAAGTGTAAGCTTCACATCACCCCGAAGTCCGCAGGCCGCATTGACCGTTTTGCAAAGCTCCGAGCCATCAACATCAATGTGAATGATTTTTGCACCCGTTGCAAATTTTTGACGGTTACCCGTAACACGGTCATTGAAACGAACGCCGAGAGAAATTATGCAGTCTGCGTTGTGCATTGCCATTGACGAAGCATAGTGACCGTGCATTCCCTGCATACCGAGGAACCTCGGATTATCCGTCGGGATTGCGGAAAGTCCCATAAGCGAACAACCGACGGGAGCATCGATTTTTTCAGCAAGAGCAAGCATTTCTTCCTGCGCATCTGCGGTTATAAGTCCGCCGCCGAAATAGATAAACGGACGTTTTGAAGAGTTTATCAGTTTTGCCGCCTCTTCAATTCTTATATCCTTTGCGGCGTGACTTCGTTCTTTTTCTGCAGGCAGTTTCGGTTCATATTCGCACGTTGCAATCTGCACATCTTTTGGAACATCAATGAGAACAGGTCCCGGTCTGCCCGACTTTGCAAGCACAAAGGCTTCACGGATTGTATCCGCCAGATTTTCAACCTCGCCCACAAAATAATTGTGCTTGGTAATCGGCAGGGTCACACCCGTTATATCAATTTCCTGAAAGCTGTCCGAGCCTATCTGCGTTGTTGGAACGTTGCCGCAGATAGCAACCATCGGAATCGAATCAAGATAAGCGGTTGCAATGCCTGTTACAAGATTTGTTGCACCCGGACCCGATGTTGAAATAACAACTCCAACCTTGCCCGTGGTTCTTGCATATCCATCTGCGGCATGTGCCGCACCCTGTTCGTGGGCGGTGAGAATATGCGTTATTTCATTCTGATATTTATAAAGCGAATCGTAAACGTTCAGAATCTGACCGCCGGGATAACCGAAAACGGTTTCGCACCCTTGCTCAATCAGCGTTCTGACGATTATATCCGCACCTGATAATTTCACATTATCACTTCCTCTCAAGTTTGGAAATAATAAGTTTGCCCATTTCGGAGCAGCCGACTTTTTTGCAGCCGTCGCTCATAATATCGGCAGTTCTGAAGCCTTCATCAAGAACAGATGAAACTGCATTTTCGATTGCATCGGCTTCTTTTGGCATATTGAAGCTGTAACGCAGCATCATAGCCGCTGAAAGAATTGTTCCGATTGGGTTTGCAATATCCATTCCTGCAATGTCGGGAGCAGAGCCGTGAATCGGCTCATAAAGTCCGCAAGAGGTTGCACCAAGGCTTGACGAGGGAATCATTCCGATTGAACCCGTTATCATTGATGCTTCATCTGAAAGAATATCACCAAACATATTCTCCGTTACGATAACGTCAAACTGTGCAGGATTTTTGACAATCTGCATTGCACAGTTATCAACAAGCATATCCGAAAGCTCAACGTCGGGGTATTCTTCTGCAAGGCGGTGCATAACCGATTTCCACAGGCGGCTTGAATCAAGAACATTGCTCTTTTCAACCGAGCAGAGCTTTTTGCTCCTCTTTCTTGCGGTTTCAAAGCCGATTCTGCCGATTCTTTCGATCTCACTTTCCGAATAAGCAAGAACGTCAACGGCTTTCTTTTCG
>JBGVNA010000213.1:0-3230 GCA_045125175.1 Acutalibacteraceae bacterium | reverse complement strand
TCATAAACCTCCCCTGTCGGCTCAAGGGTTTCACAGTCAAAAACAACAATGCAGGGATAAAGATAATCGTCGCCGTCCTCAACGGAAGCATAGATTTTGCCGTTATAAACGCTTATTCCGCCGATATGATTGTTTTTTCTCTCTTCACACTTCTCCGGAAGCGGATTGATATTACTGTCAACCATTTCCATATCATCAAAGGTAAATTTAGCAAGAGCAGTAAGATTAAGTGCAGATATTGAACCGCTTGTGTAATAATATTCGCCGTCGGTTGCAATACCCTGCCCCATTAAAAGAGCCTTTTCAAAAACAAAAGTATCCTTTGAAACAAGCTCTACCGTATCCGTGCTCTGAGCAACAGGACTTGTTAAAAGAGTTATAATCAAAAGCGGCAGTGTGAGCAAAGACCATATTTTTCTGATAATAAACATAATATTTATCCTTTCGCAACTGAATTTGAAATAATTTTAACATATATTGACATAAATATCAAATTAAACCTATATAGTCAAGCCCCAAATTTAGAGGTATTTTTTTGTTAACTATTTACAAAATAACTTAATTTTGATATAATATTAAATAAAATTTAGACATTTTCCGGAGGTAAAGCACTATGTTTAAAAAGTCAATCGCATTTCTCGTTGCTGCAGTTATGCTTTTCAGCTGCACGCCTTTTGCGTTTGCTGCAGATACCGACAGTGGCTACACAATCACTAATCCTTATGCAAATATTGATTGGTCAACAGTCAATCAGTATAAGACCGCGCTTCACACCCACACAAACGCAAGTGACGGCGACGACACCCTCACAGAATCACTTGAGCGCCACTATGAAACAGGCTTTGACGCTGTTTCAATCACTGACCACAGCGTTTCCGACATGAGCTGGACTGACAGCGAACTTGGCTCAAAAATTGTTACAAAGGTTATGACTCTTATCGGAAAAACCGACGGCATCCTTGACTATCTTGAATCAAGCGGCTCATTTCCCAAGGGAATGACATATCAGATGATTAACCAAAACGGTGACGATTTTCTTTTAATGGGTGACGGACGTGAAATTCTCCGTATACCCTACGGCGTTGAAAACAATGCCCTTTCAATCAATGCCCATGTTAACAGCTGGTTTGCGGAATACAACTACGTTCTTCCCAGCGACTATCGCAAAGCCATTGTAGGCGTTGACAAGGCGGGCGGCATTTCGGTAATTAACCACCCCGGCGAATATACACAGGCACGTTATGAGCTTTATCAGGAAGATGCATACAATACAGATAACTGGTCATACAATTACTATATAAACAAGTTTTACGGTTATATTAACAAATATGATTCATGTATCGGCATAGATATCAACAGCAAAGGCGACGGACGCACCAGATACGACAGAAAGCTTTGGGATATCATGCTTACAAAGGCAGCAGAAGAAGGCAAAACCGTTATTGCAATTGCAACAAGTGATGCACATCAGCTTGACAAAATCGATACCGGAAGTTTAATTGTTCTTGCAGAAGCAAAAACATCCGAAAACATAAAAAATGCGCTCATTAACGGCGAAGTTCTTCCCCAAAGCACATGCATTGCAAACCGTGATGAAATGGCTCAGATAGCAGAAGGAATCAAAAAATACTACGGCGAAACCGAGCTCTACAAAGAGCTTACAGACCTTGTTGCAAATTATGATGCAGAACGTGAAGAAATTGAAAATTCGTCTGATGACGGCAACGTTGGTGTAAGCTACACCTCTCTTGACGATAACGGCTATCTTGCAACGGCAACAAGACCTGTTGTTAACTCGATTACAGTTAACGAATCTGAGGATACAATCACAATCGATGCAGACAATGCTCTTATCATTCGTTGGATTTCAGACGGCAAACTCATTGCAACAACAAAAGCTGATGATACAGCATTTGACCTTAATGATTATGAAAATGATATTAAGGGTTATGTAAGAGCTGAAATCTTTGGCGAGGGCGGTATAGTTTATACAGAAAGCTTTACTCTTAACGCTGAACAGGCAACAGGAAGCAGCGACGGCATCATTGTTGATTTCGGATTTATGGACTTTATCTTCGCAATGATTGACAGATACGGCGGTCTTATTGCCAGAATTATCGGCAACGCCTTTTAATTCAATATAGAAAGAACAAACCCCTGCGTAAAAATACGCAGGGGTAATTTTTATACAGTTTCAATGTTAATACCGAGAATAACAACATCTTCTACAGGCTTATCGCCATAGCCGGTTTTTACTGTTGCAATGCTGTCAACAACATCCATGCCTTCAACAACCTGTCCGAAAACGGTATGTTTAAAATCAAGCCAAGGTGTTCCGCCAAGAGCTTTATAGTCATCAACACATTCTGTGGGGAAACCTCTGTCTGAAAGCTGTTCCATCTGTGAAATAAGCCCGCTGTCAACCTCTTTAGCCTGAACAATAAAAAACTGACTTCCATTGGTTGAAGGTCCGGCATTTGCCATGGAAAGAGCGCCTCTGATATTGTGATAATCAACGCTGAACTCATCCTCAAAGCTCTTGCCCCAGATGCTTTCGCCGCCTCTGCCTGTTCCGGTGGGGTCTCCGCCCTGAATCATAAAATCAGGAATTACTCTGTGAAAGATAATTCCGTTATAATATCCGTTCTGTGCATGTTTTGTAAAGTTTTCTACAGCTTTGGGCGCAGCATCGGGGAAAAGAAGAATTTTAATTTCTCCAAGTGTTGTTTTCATAACAGCAACAGTATCGCCCTGCTGCGGTGCTCTTGTTTGCTTACTCATATTTCATTTCCTTTCTTTACTTTGCATTTGGGTCATAGATATCCGAAAGCTTCATAAAATCAATTTTAGACATCTTGGTTCTGGGGAAGCTGTCCATAATCTCTATTTTTCTCGGGCAAGAAAATTTTGCAAGATTCTTTTTGCAATATGTCTGGATTTTATCTTCTGCATCATCCTTGTTCATTGCATTTTTAAGGGTTACGCAAAGCTTAACACAGGGTTTATTTTTAATATATCCCTGAACAGCACAAGCCTCACTGACAAAAGGAAGCTGAAGTACCACATTTTCAATGTCAACAGGATAAACATTATATCCGGAAATAATAATCATTCTCTTTTTTCGTCCGGTAAAATAAACAAATCCGTCTGAATCCTTATAGCCTAAATCGCCCGTGGGAACCCATCTGTTTCCGTTTTTATCAACAAAGACGCCGTCGTTTAACACGGTA
>JBGVNA010000212.1:0-6318 GCA_045125175.1 Acutalibacteraceae bacterium | reverse complement strand
GAAGCTTTATGAAATTAACCTTGATACCCAAATTTAAGAGCTTTTTCTTAAGAAGTTCTTCCTGAGTGGATTTGCCGCTGCCGTCAAGTCCTTCGATTACAACGAGTTTTCCTTTCATACTTCCTCCATATTACCATATAATTATTAATATTATATCAACAAAGTATGTATATTTCAAGTATATCGAACAACATTTTCATTATCACTTATTTCTCCGCGCATAAAACGAGGTGATGACAAATAATCAACACCCCGCTTTTGGCTAAATATAAATCGGTTGAAGCTGTTTTCCGTCAACAGCACTTAACAAAGCATCGTAAGTTTTTGTAAAATCAGCAACAACAGACCTTGGTTTTTGAATATAATCATCCTGTTTCATAGGAACAAAATAAACATTTTTGTTGTTCAACAATTTACCTATATTTATAGCCGCCGACGATAACGCATCGTTTGTTGAAACTGCAATAAGAAGCGGTCTTTCGTTTCTGAGATGTGCTTTGGCTGCAAGAGTAACCGGTGTGTCTGTTATTCCGTTTGCAAGTTTTGCAATCGTATTACCCGTACACGGCTCAATAATAAGAATATCAAGCATTTTCCGAGGACCTATAGGCTCTGCCTGTGCAATTGTTGAAATAATTTTATTCTCACAAATTTCTTCAATTATCCGATTATGTTCACTTGCCTTTCCGAAACGTGTATCGGTTGAAAATGCGTTATATGACATAATCGGAATAATTTCAAGCCCTTTTTCTTTTAATATTCTGATTTGCTCTATTGCTTTTCCGAATGTGCAAAACGAACCGCATAAAGCAAAACCCGCGGTCAGCTTATCCATTGTTATCCTCCTTGACAATGTTCAGAATGCCGTCAGCAATTATTCTGCCTGCTGTTTTTGGGGCTACTTTTCCTGGTAATGAAGAACATTGAATAGCATTCAGACCAAGTTCATATGCGGCTGCAAAATCTGTTCCGAAAGGAGCAGATGCAACGTCAATTATAAGACAGTCTGAACGAACATTTTCCAGAATGGTTTTATCAATAACAATCGACGGCACTGTATTAATAATTATATCAAACCTATGCGCTGTTTTATAAAAATCACTGATCATGCAGCCGTTATATCCTTTTGTTTTTGCAAACGCCAAATCACCGTATTTTCTTGCACAAACAGTGATTTCAGCTCCGATTGAGGAAAGAATATCTGCTGTCACTTTCGCAACCCTGCCATAGCCGAATATAGCGCACTGACTTGAATGAATTGTATATTCTATATTATCAATCATAGCCTTAAGAATTCCTTGTGCAGTCGGAATCGTATTCATTACGGTCACGTCTTCACGGCGAAAATAATCATAAACCTCGTTGCCTTTATTTCTTATTTTATTTTCAATACCTTTGTTTATCATTCCGGCAAAGACCGGCTGCTCCGATTTTAAACAAAGCACAATGTCATCTATTGTTTCTTTCATGGGAACTATAGAAAAAAGATATTTGCCGTCCTTCGTAACCGGCAACGGAAGAATAACGGCATCTTTTTCATTTATTTCTTTTTTAATATTTGTTATACACTTCCTGCTTTTTTCGGGAAGTCCGTATATTGATATTTCATAACCGAGGCTTTCCAAATAATCTGCCATATATAACTGTCGGCTGTCACCGCCGATAATAACAAAACTGTTTATTTGCTTCAAATTTACACCTCCCTGTGTTTTACTAACATTTTATGATTAAAAAACAAAGCTGTTACAGTATAAAATTTTCACAACACTTAAATTTTGTCTTTATTTTTTAAAATATATGTTATATAATAGTAGCGATACTTTGAAAGGAAGATATTTATGTTTGAAATAGATAAACTTTTAAATGAAATCAAACGCATTCATTTTATCGGTATAGGCGGCTCGGGAATGTGCCCGCTTGCAGAAATTCTTCATAAAAAAGGATATGTTTTAAGTGGCTCAGATAATAATGAAACCGATACTTTAGCAAGAATACGCTCTTTGGGAATTCCCGTTACCATGGGACAAAAAGCCGAAAATATCAGCGGAGCAGAAATGATTGTATATACTGCAGCTTTGCTTCCTGATAATCCTGAGCTTGTTGCTGCCAAAGCATCCGGAATACCCACATTTGAAAGAAGCAAGCTTCTCGGAGCAATTACAAGAATTTATCCTAACAGTATATGCATCTGCGGAACACACGGCAAAACAACAGCATGCTCAATGCTCACGCAGGTATTGATTGAAGCTGATTTTGATCCTACAGCGGTTATCGGAGGTAAGCTGCCGCTTACAGGCACAAACGGAATAGTAGGCCACAGCGAACACATGGTATGTGAGGCGTGTGAATTTGTTGATACGTTTCTTGATTTATCTCCCGATATTGCCGTTATTCTTAATGTCGATGAAGACCATCTTGACTATTTTAAAACCTTTGAAAATCTTAAAAAATCATTTACAAAGTTCGCTACAATGGCAACTAAAATGATAATTTACAACGGTGATGATTTAAACACGGTGGATGCTGTTATTCCTGCTGTTGAAATTTGTAACAAGCCTGTTATAACCTTCGGCTTAAATGACGAAAATATTTATCAGGCGGTAAATGTTGAGTTAAAAAACGAATTTGCTTCGTTTGAATTAGTAAGATACGGCGAAAAACTCGGCAAAGTAACACTCGGAATCCCCGGTAAGCATCACGTTTACAATGCTCTTGCAGTTATTGCTTCTGCCATGGAATCAGGGGTCAGCTTTGATCAGTGCGTAAAAGGCATTGCAGATTTCCACGGTGCAGGCAGACGCTTTGAAATCCTTGCTGAAATTGACGGAATAACAATTGCCGATGACTATGCTCATCACCCTAAAGAGCTTGAGGTAACACTCAACACAGCAATGAAAATGGGATACAACAAGGTTTGGGCAGTTTTTCAGCCGTTCACATATTCAAGAACAGCAATTTTATTTGATGAATTTGTCAGAGTTTTGAAAATACCCGATTATTGCATAATGACAGAAATAATGGGTTCCCGTGAAGTTAACACCTATGACATATACACCTCACAGCTTGCCGAGAAAATTCCCGGAAGCGTTTGGTTCAATGAATTTGAAGAAGTAGCGGAATATGCCGTTAACAATGCCCGAAAAGGTGATTTAATTATCACTCTCGGCTGCGGCGATATATATAAAGCGGCAAAAATAATGATTAAAATGTTAAAAGAAAGGCAGTGATTTTATGAAATACAGCATCAACAAAACTAACTTTAATGATTTTTCCGTTTACGAAATCAACAAACTTGAAGGCAGAGGTTATTCCATTCCCTATTCTTCAAAGGATGCTCTTAAAAAGACACCTTTCAAGAAAGAACGTACAGCTTCTGACATTGTAAAAGTTCTGTCAGGAAAATGGCAGTTCAGATATTTCCAAAGCAACAAAGATATTCCCGATATAATCGACACCGATAAAATCAACTTTGATACTGTTAATGTTCCTTCAACATGGCAGAGAACAGGTTATGATTCTCCCGCATATATTAACTGTCCTTATGCTTTCGATAACCCTCCGCCCTATGTTCCTGATGAGCAGCCTGTAGGTGTTTATAAAAAAACATTTAATATCGAGTCAACCGATAAGGTTTATATTCTTTCTTTCCTTGGCGTAATCTCCTGCCTTGATCTTTATGTAAACGGCGAGTTTGTCGGTTACAGCGAAGGTGCGCATAACACTGCCGAATTCGATATCACAAAATATATTGTAAAAGGTGAAAATGAAATTCTTGCAGTTGTTCATAAATGGTCAAACGGCACATTCCTTGAATGCCAGGACATGTTCAGAGAAAACGGTATATTCAGAGATGTTCTCCTTTACGAAATGCCTGTTACATATCTTAACGATGTTTATTACAGAACAAAAGAAACATCAAAAGGCTGGAGCCTTGACATCAGTATTGCTGTTGAAGGACAAACAAGCGGATATAGCCTCTGTGCAGAAATTTATGATAAAAACAAGCTTATTGCCAAAAAAACTGTTGATGCAGATAATACAACACACATTAATTTCAATTCACTTGATGTCAAAAGCTGGAATGCTGAAATTCCCACACTTTATACTGCTTTCGTAACACTGTGCAACACCGATGGCGAAGTAATGTCAACCCGTAATTACATTGGCTTCAAAACTGTAAAAATCAAAAAAGATATCTTTACTGTCAACGGTAAAAAAATCAAAATCAAGGGCGTAAATCATCATGATACACATTATAAAAACGGCTATGTAATGAGCTATGATGATCTTGAAAAAGATATCAAACTCATGAAATCACTTAATGTCAACGCTGTCAGAACATCACATTATCCTCCTGACCCGCAGTTTATTGTCCTTTGCGATATATACGGACTTTATGTTGTTGATGAAGCTGACATTGAAACACACGGATGTGCTTGTGAACCTCACAATAATTTTGATCTCATCAGCCATAATCCCGAATGGGCTCCCAGATATCTTGACAGAGTTAAAAGAATGTATCTCCGTGACAGAAGCCGTGCAGGCATAATCATGTGGTCGCTTGGTAATGAAGCAGGCGGTTATGCATGCCAGGATGTTTGCTGCGAATATCTTCATGATGTTTGTCCCGAGATACCTGTTCACTACGAAGGCGTTGTCCGCACGGAAAGGCACTCATATGATGTTGTGTCCGAAATGTATACAGACCATGTAAATGTTGAAAAAACAGGAAAACATACAAGAGGGAAGAAATATACTCCCAAGCCCTTCTTCCTTTGTGAATATGCTCATGCTATGGGTGTAGGTCCCGGCGGACTTGAAGAATACTGGAAAATATTCTATAAATATGATAATCTCATGGGCGGCTGCATCTGGGAATGGGCTGACCATGCTGTATATCATCCCAATGGTAAGCTTAAGTTTACATATGGAGGCGACCACGGCGAATGGCGACATGACGGTTGTTTCTGCGTTGACGGCCTTGTTTATCCCGACAGAAAGCTTCATACAGGCGCAAAAGAAATGAAGAATGTTTACAGACCGGTCAGAGCAGAATACAATGACGGTGTTATCACATTCAAAAACACAAACAGATTCAGAAACACTTCTTATCTTACTGCGGTTTGGGAGCTTGTAAAAAACGGTAACATCCTTCTTGCCGCAGACGAGCTCATTCTTGATATAGAACCCGAGCAGATGCTTAAGCACAGCGTTGAACTTAATATTCCTAAAGAAGATTGTGACTGCCACCTCAATATTTATTATTATGACGGCGATAATGAGGTTGCTTTTGAACAAATTCCCCTTAAAGAAGAATATGAATTTAAAAAAGATAAATCAAAAGCAAAGCTCACGCTCGAATGCAACGACGAAACAAGCACTGTCGGTTTTGAAAGCGGAAAAATTTCGTTCTCCAACAAAACGGGTATGCTCGAAAGTTATACCGTAAACGAAAAAGAACTCATTAATGCCTCCCCTGCCCACGCCAAAGGATTCCTTCCCAACATCTACAGAGCATTTCTTGATAACGATGCTAGACAAAGAGATGAGTGGATTAACGCAGGCTATGATGATTATGAATGCAAGTGCATAGATTTTGAAGTTGAACTCAAAAAGGATAAAGCAGAAGTTGAAGTTACATATCGTCTTAAGAGTAAGAAAACAATTCTTCCTCTCGCAAAGGTTGAAATCGAATATAATATTTATGCCAATGGCTTAATCAAAGTTGAGGCTAAATTTGAACCCATTGCCAAGAAAAAAGTAGCCGCAAATATTCCAAGATTCGGTCTTACACTTGAAATGCCTAAGGAATTCAGAAACATTGAATATTACGGCATGGGTCCCGACGAAAATCTCAACGATCTCTATGCGCACGCAATGTTAGGCGTTTACAACACAACCGTTGACGAAATGCACGAACCTTATATCAGACCGCAGGATTCCGGAAACAGAACCTGCGTAAGATATATTTCTGTAACAGATACCGACGGAGACGGAATAAAATTTGCATTTAACGATAATTATTTCAACTTCAATGCAAGAGCATTTTCACAAAAACTTCTTCAGAATGCAAAGCACCAAGAAGATCTTTGCGATGAAAATACAGTTGCAGTAAACATCGACGGATTCACACGCGGAACAGGCACTGCAAGCTGCGGTCCGGACGTTCTTCCTCAGTTTGTTATTGATGGAAGAAAAGAGCTTGAATTCAGCTTTTATATGATGCCTGCCAAATAAAAAATTTGACCCGAAGTCTTTATTCTGACTTCGGGTCATTATCTTTTTTGATAGAACCTAACGTTCCCAATACAGCAATGG
>JBGVNA010000211.1:0-9309 GCA_045125175.1 Acutalibacteraceae bacterium | reverse complement strand
CTTTCACAATATCTGCAAATATTTCTTTGGTAAACAAATTCTCATTATATTTATAAATATCCGGTCTCCACTGTACATGCATCTCTTGCACCTGTGACATAATTTTCATAACAGCTTCATAAAGCCTTGATGTTGACGGAATTTCTGCAAGACCGCCGAGAATTATATCTTCAATATTGTCTGTAACCGCTGCGCATGCTATCATCGCCGATGCAAACATCTCACCGTAGATGCCGTTTTTAACATGCGATATTCTCGCATCCGTAAATGCCATTTCAGCAGCTTTTTCAGGTTTTCCCGGATTGATGTATCCGAAATAATCGCCCCTTATCTGAGCTCCTATCCATTCACGGCATACATTCTTATACATTGCTGATGCAGGAGGCTGAATACAGTTTACAAAGTTCACAAAAGCAGTTCTTTCCGCTGTAAAATACGAAAATATTGACTGATATTTCATCCACGCAAGAGCAACATCCTTCGAATCAAAGTTTCTGCCGCATTCTTCAACAAGTTTTTGCGCAAGGGCAACATAGTTTGTGTCATCATCAACAGGCATGCCGTCAACTGTATCGGCATACGCCTTGTTTTTAAGAGAGAATTTATAATGCGAGCATACTTCATCGTTTATATCGGTGCTGAGAATATATCTGTGCATGGGATAGTTACCTGTTTCTTTCAGCAAGGGAATAAGTTCATCGCTCCTGATACATTCAACAGGCTTCCCGAGCAGGCATCCGCAAGCTCTGCCTGTCCATGCCCCGAGCAGCTTTTTGCGGAGCGTTTCCTCATCAGGCATCCTCTTTTCAAACTCATGGGGATATCTCAGAGCCTTGATTTCCTTAAGGGTTGACGGCTCATTATACTTATAATCCGGCTGCATATCCGCATTAATAACCATTTCAAAGATTATATCGCTCATGCGTGTTTTATAATCTCCGGGTTCAAGTGCGTCAACAGCATCAAACAAATTTTTATATTTTTCAATATCAAGCCCTTCCTCTATGGACTGGATATATTCCGTCTTCAGATCCTGCGGATATCTGTTAAGAGCATCAATATTGTTATAGTCAATTTTGACTTCGGTATTATAGTTTTTTGCAAACATTTTTTCACCCCTGTATTATTTCATAAATGCTTCTAACCTGTATATCGGCATGCCGAGCGAAGAAAACTTTTGCTCATACTCAGTCTCTATGTTACCTTCAAAGCCACTGTTATGCAGGTCAAGCGATATGTTTTTAAGGCTAAAACCGTAGCCTGTAAGCTGCTCTATAGAATATTCAAAAAAATGCATATTATCAGTTTTTTGATGTATCTCCGCACCTTTCCTGAGTATAACATCGTAACTCTTAAGAAAACGCTCATTTGTTAAACGGTGATTTTCATATCTTTTCTTTGGATAAGGGCAGGAAAAATTAAGATAAATACGTTCAATTGATTGAGGTTTTATATATTTCTCGAGATACTCTGCGCCAACATGAAGAAATTTAAGGTTGGTGATGTTCTCTTTTATGGCATTTTCGCTTGCCATAACAAGAACATTGGCACATTTTTCAAGCGCAAGCACATTTATATTTGGTTCACGCTTTGCAAGCTCACATGAAAACTTACCTTTTCCGCAGCCTATCTCAAGCACCACAGGATTGTCATTGCCGAAAAGTGAATTTGTATCAATATAATCCTTCTTTTGAATTGCCGTAAGAACATTACAGTCATCGCTGATAAGCCTGATTATATTGTCACATTCGGCAAGACGCTCCTCAAGATGTTTTTTCTTTCTCATTCGCATATTTTTCACCTTGTTTTTAAATTCAAGTTTATTGATTAAATTATATCACAGATATCTCTGAAATTCCACTATAATATTTCTTGCGTTAAGATTTTAAATATGGTATAAAATAATTAACCAAATAGTATTTAAAGTGAGGTTAATTTTATGAATGCTTTTTTCACAAAAATTGCTGCCGTTCTGACATCAATTATAACGATGCTTACAGCCGTATTTTGTCCACCAACCCCTGTTCTTCCTGAATTTAATAAACCTACCGAACAAGCAAAAACTTATTTTGATGAGGGTGAATTCATTATGGGAAACAACGATCTTGTTGTTTCGCCTGATGGTAACGATAATAACCCAGGCACTGTTGATGCTCCGCTTAAAACTCTTGAAAGAGCGAAAGAAATTCTTAAAGCGGAGAAAAATTCTAATAATAAAGCGATCACGGTATGGTTCAGAGAGGGAACATATTTCATTGAGGATACCGTTGAATTTACCGCTGAAGACAGAAGCAATGTTCTTTACCGTTCTTATCCCGACGAAGATGTTGTTTTCTCCGGTTCAAAGGAAATCAGCGGCAATTGGAGCGAAACCGCTATTAACGGTGTGAAAGCGTTTGTGACCGATATGCCCGTTGAAAGCGATGATGATTATTTCCGTTCACTTTTCAAAGACGGAACAAGACTTTCACGCTCAAACTATCCTAAAACAGGTGTTTTTAAGGTTTCGGGAGAACCTCTTGATGACGAGTCAATTCCAAGCTCTCACGCTCCTGATTTCTTTACCCACGCATTGGCTTTTTACGTCAATAAAAATGATATTATTGATTTTGAAAATCCAAATGACATTGATGTAAGAATAATGCATTTCTGGCGTGATGATGTTCTGCCGATATACTCCGTTAATACGGAAACCGGCAGAATTCAAGTAACTAAACCTTCGGCAATGAGAATAAGAGTTGATGACAATTATATTTATGAAAATGTAAAGGAAGCGCTTTCTCTTCCCGGCGAATGGTATCTCGACAGAAGCGAAGAAAAACTTTATTACATTCCTCAAGTCGGCGACACACTTGAAAACACTGTGCTTTATGCAGGGGTTAACGAACAGCTGCTTACTTTAAACGGTGCAGATAACATTTCCTTCCAAGGCATCAACTTTGAAAACACAGACTGGAATCACGTGGACGGAACTCACACCGGTAAGGCTTTTGCACCCTCACACCCAATGTATAATACTATTCAATACGGAGCGGATCATCCGCAGGCGGCGTTTGAAGTGCCGGCAGCAATTTATATTTCTTCATCGTCAAATATCAGCTTTACCGATTGTCGTTTTGAAAATATATCATATACCGCTGTCAAGTTTGATAAAGCTTCGGAAAACTGCGATGTAACAAGCTGTATGTTCAATGAAATAGGCGCAAATGCAGTCTTCATCCACGGCGATTTTGTTGTTCCGGCAACTACAAAGAACATTAACATTACAGACTGTCACATAAATAAATACGGCAGAATTTTCAACAATGCCATTGGTATCCTTTTAACTCACGCAATTGACTGCAACCTTACAAATAACGAAATCCACGACGGTTGGTATACAGGAATTTCCGTTGGATGGAACTGGGGATATTCGGATAACTCAACCAACAACATAAAAATATGCGATAATCTTATATATGATATCGGCAACGGCTGGCTTTCCGATATGGGTGCAATCTACACTCTCGGAATTCAGCCCGATACGGTTATAAGCGGAAATGTTATTTATAATGTCGGCTGTGACGAAGGCAGATACGGCTACGGCGGTTGGGGCATTTATCTTGACGAAGGCTCAAGCGGTATGCTCGTTGAAAACAATCTCGTTTATGACTGTTCATCCCAGACTTTCCATCAGCATTACGGTAAAGATAACATTGTAAGAAATAATATATTCGCATTCGGCGAAGAAGGTGCATTCAGAATCACAAAAAATGAGGAGCATAATTCTCTTACACTTTCCAATAATATTCTTGTTACTGAAAATGCAACAATGTATGCTCTCACAACGGAAAGCGATTGGTTTGTTGATGACAGCAACCTTTATTGGGACTATAAAAACGGCGGCAATGTTTATTCCGGAGACTCAATGAGTTTTTTCGATAGAAAATCAATGGTAATAATGACTGCTCGCGGATATTATAATAATGCATTATTCGCTGACCCCCTCTTCAAGGACGCGGAAAACCGTTATTTTACTCTTGCTCTTAACAGTCCTGCTCTTGAAAACGGTTTTAAACCATGGGAATACAACGCAGGAACTAAAACACTCTATAACTACTAAAACAAAACTGCAAGTTAATTTTTAAATTAGCTTGCAGTTTTTTAATTATCAGATTGTGTAAAACTTAATCAATCGCTTTTTCATAAATCTCAACATCGTTGATTTTATCAGTGTTTGCATACTCTCCGTTTTGGTAATAAACCTTTGAATTAATATTTACAACAGCATTAATCGGCACATATAAAACAGCCTTCAGGCCTCGCGGGAGAGTAAGATCGATAATATAATCCTCGGAAACCTTTTCAAAATCCAGCGTGATTAATCCTTTTATGCTCGGAACAGTACAGTTAATGCTGTCAGACAAAGTATATTGAGACTCGATTTTAACCTTTTCATAGCCCGCCTCAAGAGGAGTAATACCTGCAAAATGCTTACTCATTATAACAAGAGGTCCGCCGCTCCATGCATGATTCTTGGTGCCTCGCCAGGAATCCCAGAATTCCCAGAGGGTAGAGTAATCCTCGCTCATCATACCCTCATATCTGTCCTTAATTCTGTCTTTTGCAACCTCATGTTTTCCCATTTTGCAAAGAGCTTCAAGAACATAGTATTCCATATACGGGCTTGAATTTTTTGTGGTTGTGAGCATATTTGTAATAGTATCATACTGCTCTTTTTCTGCAAGACCGGACAAAACTGCAAGGGCATTCGCTCTGTCGTCGGGTTTTTTCGCATCTTCACTTTTGAAACCTTCATCAGTCCAAAGAGTCTTGTAGCCCTTTGATATAATATCTTTTCTTTCAGTAATAAATGAGATGTCCTCATCTTTTCCCAAAAGATCTGCCATTTTCTCCGTGGCAGAAAGAGCATAGTAAACCCAGGCATTTTCGAT
This sequence comes from Acutalibacteraceae bacterium, assembly GCA_045125175.1. GTDB lineage: Bacteria > Bacillota > Clostridia > Oscillospirales > Acutalibacteraceae > CAG-177. Next base: position 4,375 of record JBGVNA010000211.1, on the reverse strand, counting down.
AGCTGTCATATCTGCCTTTTTGCCCCAATCAGCCCAATCCCATGAGCCGCTGCGATGAACAACAAGATTGTTTTCGCCGATTTTCCAAAGCTTCAGATAGTCAAGTGAAGCATCATAAACCTTTTCAATAAAAGCCTTATCGCCGGTATATTCATAGTAAGTGAAAAAACCTACGATTCCCGCAAGCTGCTGAACGGGAAGTTCAAAATAGTCACCGCTTATAGGTACAACAGTCTGAAGCACTTTTGTATCGTCAATGTGAGAAAGCATCGCCTCCACACCCTTTTGATACAGCAGGTAGGAATTACTGTCTAAAGAGTACATAGTCATAATCATTTCGCTTGTAACATCGCCCCACCATTGGGCTCTTTCTCTGTCGGGACAATCCATAAAATTGTCACGCATGGTAACATAGAGAGTACGCAGGGATTTTTGCCACAGGGAATTCAGAAATTCATCATCGCACTTGAAATCACCGCAGAACGAGCTGTCATATCCTGTTTCTCGGTACATCAAAGAAACAACCGTAACGCCCCTCGGTATTTTATAAGTAATATGCTCTCCGTTAAACCAGCCTAAAGCCTCAAACTCCTGCTCTCCCTCTTTAGTTTTATAAGTAGTAGAAACTGCGCCGATTAAAGTATTTTCCGTTGTTATGCGAATCTTTTTTCCGGCAGGTGCTATGATTTTAAGATAGGGAGTAAGCTGTGCGTTATAGGGAATATCTACGGTGATTTTTTCACCGAAAAGCTTTTTTACGGTATAGTTTTCATAGTCATTTGAATTCTCATAAGCTTTCAGACCGTAATCCTTCAAAAAAGGTATTCCTCTCGGATAAAGCTTACCGTAAACACCTTCGCCGCCGACGGCATATTCCGTTGCATTTTCCCACGAGGAAACATCATAATCTTCATCTATCCAATCTCCGATATCTTTCCTCGCATCAAAATAAACACTGTATTCGGGAAGTCTGTAATTAGGCGGGTAAAGAGCGCTGTCAACATAAGCACTGTTTCTTTTTACCTTCCAGCTATTGTCGGAAATTATGGTTATGTCCTCATTTACTGCTTCAAAAAGAAATCCGCCCTGACCGCTGCTGCTATATGAATAGCTTGTTTCATTATCCCAAAACCACACCAAAGCACAAATAGAGTTTTCGCCCTCTTTAAGATAAGGGGCGATATCTATACTGTCATAATAGCCGCTGTTTTTGTCGGGACCTCGTTTCACACTTCCTTCATAAACAACGGTTTCTCCGTTTATATAAAGCCAATATTTAGAGTCAGCAGAAATATCAGCAGTAAGTTCTTCGGGAATCTTATCAAGAATTACCTTTTTATTAAAGCACATCCAGACATTTTTCTCCGTAAGGTTTTCCTTATCCCAAATCCATTTAGCTTTCCAATCGCTTTTCTCATCAGTAGAAATTACACTGTATCCGGGAATAGTATTGGGAATCTTATAATCATTGGTATACGGTATCATTGTTGAATCACCCCACGAGAAAATTGAAGAAAGAAAAGCTGCCGCTATTGCAAGATAAGAAATGATTGTCTGTAAAACGCTCATAAGATCCTCCATTATATAGTGAGTTGAAATATGTTTTAAGCTTATTTTATCATAACCTGCTTATAAATTCAACTTTCAGCTGATCTTGACTCTTCCAAGGCTATAAAACTTATTTAAAGCAATCTGAGAATTCTTCGTTTATACTCCATAAACTCTTCAGTCAGATTGAAATCATCGCCACGCGGTTTATTTTCTTTGATGATAATTTCTTCTGTTATTTCTCCCGGTGAACCTGATAAAAGATAGATTCTGTCCGAAATAAGAATTGCTTCATCGATATCGTGGGTAATAAAAAGTGTTGACAGTTGGATTTTATCCATAACATTCAGATACCATTTATGCATTGAACTCTTTGTAAGAGTATCCAGTGCGGAGAAAGGTTCATCCAAAAGTGCAACGTCTTTTGAAAACGTATATGTTCGTAAAAGTGCCGCACGTTGGCGCATACCGCCTGATAGCTGAGAGGGATATTTCTTTTCTGTTCCTTCCAAACCGAATTGTGAAAACAATTGTGTTACCTGCATACGTGCTTCTTTTTTATTCATACCTTTCAATAAAAGCGGCAATGCAGCATTATCCTCGATTGTTCTGTAAGGTAAAAGCAAATCCTTTTGCAGCATATAGCTTATATGACCCGGCTTATTTGTGATGTCATTTCCGTCAAGCAATACCTGACCGCTATCCGGTATCAAAAGACCGGAAATAATATTGAACAGTGTTGTTTTTCCACCGCCGCTGACACCGAGCAGACATACCAATTCTCCCTGATTCAGTTCAATAGAAATATTCTTCAGAACATGATTACAGCCAAAACTTTTGCTGATATTTTTAACTACTAACTTCTTCATATTATTCGGGAAGATATTCATTTGTAAAACCAAAGTCGGGGTTGATTTTTTCTTCAAGAAGATTTTTTTCGTTCAGCCAGTTATAGAAAGCTGACCAACGGTCAGGATCAAATTCACCCCACTTTGAAGCGTCAGCTATGTATTCAGAAGCAAGATAATCAGTATTATAACAGCCTTGATAATTTCGTTTTTTCCGTCGCTTGGTGACCCACCTGAAGTTCCTGATTATTACGAGGATGACCCTCAATACGTTGTGTTTATGGTAACAAATGTGCATTACCTTAATCTTGAGCCTTATGTTAAGCAGATGGTTGAACTTCATGGTGAAATTAATCCCGATTCAAAGCGAATGTACGCTTTCGGTGTCGTTGGTCCGATGTGTCTGACTCAGTCTGTTGAGCAGATGAACGAAGAAGTCAACCATGTTTTTTCGCTTGCAGAAAAGTATAATGTTCCGGTTTACTTTCAAATGGATGACTGCACGAATTACTCCGCCTATTTCGGTGACGGTGCAACAACAGATGAAAACGGCAGTAAATTTTATAATGACCCCGAGATGTGCGAATGGATTGCTTTCCCCAACGAAAACGAAGAATGGAGCGGTCAGTCTTATGGTATGTTGCCGAGATGGCATTGCGACTGGAGCGGTGTTCCGTTTGCAACAGCAGGCGGTTTTCCATGCTTTAATTCCGAAAAATATCTGAATTGGTACTCAAACCAGGTTAAAAACGGCTTTATTGAGCCGCTTGTCAAAAACTACACAAAACTTAAATCACAAGGCAAGGCATATCTGTTTGCCGGTATCAATACAGGCTGGGAAACACAGATACCGGATTACAGCGGCAGCGATTACGCTTCAATGGAAGATTTTGAGCGTGCACAGTACGGTATGCATGCTCTTCACAATATGGGCTACAATGAAGAAAGTCTCAAAAAAGAGGCATATAAAAACCTGATGTCTGTTGAGGATTATACAAAGCAGCTTCTTTACGGCGTTCTCGCCGATTATATTGAGTTTACCTGCAAGTTATTTTATGATGCTGGAATTGAACGGCATAAAATAATTTCGCATATAGTTTCGCTTTCATCTTATACGGAGGAATACAGCACAATGCGTCCCCCAACCTGGGTATGTATCAATGATTACTGCACACCGGGCTGGACAATGAGCCCAAAAACCTGCCCGTATGACCTTGATATTCTTTATATGCAGTTAGCACAAAACGGCAAAAACGAATATGCCAATGCAGAGGGTTACGCACATTATGATGATGTTGAAACCTGCCGTGCTTATTTTGAGGAAAGCCTGCTCGGCAACGCAAAACTGATTACTGTTTACGGATATGACCAGGAAACAGGAAAATACGGTTATGTAAAAAACGAGAATTTCTACTTTGTTAAGGTTGTTAAGGAATGGTTGAATTACGAACTCGAACCTGATTACAAATGGACAGAAAGAACTGATTTATCTGTTGATTACGGCGGCTGTGAGCCGTTAGTAAGGTTAAAAATAAAGATTAAAAAGATTTTTAACTGAATAAGTCGGTAAACCAGAGCGATTCTCGTTATTTTATTCAATTGGATTTATATAAAAAATACCAAACCACTTCAATCAACGCTGCTACAATCAGTGATATGAAGTGGTTTGTCTTTTAATATATGATAGAAAAAGTGCAACAGGATTTTATATCCCATTGCACTTGAATGTTTTATCTTTTGTCAAGCAAATCGTTATCAATAATATATTTAAGATTTTTTGACGGATTAATCATCCAAGGTTTACTTCTGTCACCTTGCTTGTATTTCTCTATGTCTTGTTTACAAACATACGAAAGTGAATTGATATAGTTTTGGGCAAGTTTATAAACATACTCTCTTCCGGCATAAATATCCAGAAAACGTAAACTGATGTGATATTTTTTAAAATTATCCTCTTCGGTTAATAGAATTACACCATT
>JBGVNA010000210.1:0-5023 GCA_045125175.1 Acutalibacteraceae bacterium | reverse complement strand
CCTTTTGAGTATCAGGGTGTTCCATGCCCTTTTCTCTTTTGAAAACAGCGTATCTGAAAACTTCACCCATAGCAAAGCCCGAAGTGAACGAACCGTCATTATCCGAATGACCGTAAGGAAAACGAGAATCCAAATCCCTACCCTTGGCAAGACGCTTCTGACTTATCATTCCTCTGCGGTCAACAACCTTAAGTGTTTCCTCAAGAAGAATATCCGCCTTTTCTTCAGCACTAATAACTCTCATTTCGATATACGCCGCACCGCTATCCGTCAGCACCCATACATTCTCACCGTCGGGCATAATTGCTTTTACGTTGTTATCAAGCAAATCTCTGGGTGCGCTGAAATACATAACGATATCTTCTTCACGCTCGGCATTTTTATCGTAACGGGTAAGACCGTTAACAGCACCAAACCATTCGATATCACCTGTTTTCACACAGCAAGTATAATCACTCTTCTTTGACGGAAGAGGATACGGGAATCCTTCCAGACAAGGTTTTTCGTTTTTGATATTCAGAAGTTCAGTCGGAATATTTGCATCTCCCGTCTGATAGAATGTGCAAAATCTGCACACATGTGATTTAAGCTTATATGGCTTAGTCATACAGGCACCTCAATTGTTTAAAATATACAAATACTATAACAGAAACGCCAAATATATGCAATAGAAAAATGTTTATTTTGGCTTGTTTAAAATATTTACAATCTTTGCGGGAGATGATATAATACCTTAGAAATATAAATTTAGGAACATGGAGCTATATGTTAGAATTCAAAAAAATTGAATTAAAGGATATACAGACACTCAAAGCTTATTTTTCCGCTTACCCTGCAAGGCAATGTGACAGGTCAGCAGGCGCAACGGTTATGTGGCGTGATTATTTTGAAAACAAATATACGGTAATTGACGGAACAATTGTTTTCACGTCAAACTTCAAAGGCGACCTTTGCTTCACATATCCTATAGGCAGAAATATTAACGCCGCACTTGATGCAATAGATGAACATTGCAGCGAAAACGGCATTCCCGCTGTTTTTTGTTCTGTCAATAATAAGGAGTTGCCGAAGCTTCTTGAAAGATATCCCGAATGCACTGTTGATGCAGACAGGGACTGGTTTGACTATCTCTATAACAAAGAGGACATTATGAATCTCTCGGGCAGAAAATACGGCACGCCGAGAAACCATATCAATAAATTCAGAAAGCTATATACTGATTGGTCTTTTGAGCCGATTAACGAAAGCAACATTCCCGAGCTTATTGAATTCACGCGTAATTTCACATTCCATGCCGAAAAAGACGAAAGTGCAAGCCTTGAGCTTGAAATGTGCATTGAAGTTCTTGAAAACTATGAGGCATACGGAATGCTTGGCGGTGTATTAAGAGTTGACGGCAAGGTTATCGGCTATTCGATTGGCGAAATTGTAGGCGATACGCTTTTCTGCCACATAGAAAAAGCGGATACTTCTTATGCCGGTGCATATCAGATGCTCACAAATCAATATTTGAGAATGTATGCCGAAAAAGATGAAATCAAATATGTTAACCGAGAAGAAGACTGCGGTGACGAAGGCTTAAGAAAATCAAAGCTTTCATATCATCCCGTGGAACTCATTGAGAAAAACACTGTTATAATCGGAAAGGATTGATAATTATGAAACTCGGTATTATCAACGGATGGAGCGAGGGCTGCATCAAATATGTTCATGACAAAGGTCTTGAAGCGGTTGAATTCTGCATAAACGACAAATATGATTCCGCCGAATTCCTTGCTCAGGCAAATGAAATCAAAAACTACAGCGAAAAATATAACGTAACAGTCGGCTCAATGGGCCGTTGGGGAATGACAAGAATTAACGAGAACGGAGAGATTGTTTCCGAAGCACTTCAGCACGACAAAAATCTTATCACAGCCGCTTCAATAATCGGCTGCCCCGTATATAACTGCGGCGTTAACTATACCGACAGCAAAAGCTTTCACGATAACTGCGAAATCGCAATTAACTATTTCAGCATTCTGCTTGATTTTGCAAAAGATAAGAATGTTAAAATTGCAGCATATAACTGCGACTGGGAAAATTTCGTTGTTGAGCCAAAGGTCTGGAACGTTGTTCTTTCCGCACTTCCCGAGCTGGGAATAAAATATGATGCTTCACACTGCATCGGCAGAAACGGCGATTACCTTGTTGAAATGCGTGACTGGGGCGACAGATTCTATCACTTCCATCTTAAAGGCTCTGTTGATATTGACGGCGAAGGCTACGACGATGCACCCGCAGGAATGGACGACATCAAATGGCCTGTTGTTATGGATATTCTCTACACCAAGGATTATAACGGCGTGCTTTCAATTGAACCCCATTCTAATTTCTGGAAAGGCAAAAAGGGTCAGTGGGGAATTGATTTCACAATCAACTATTTTAAGCCCTTCATCATGCCCGAGGATTATGAATTCAGCGATAATCCCTACATGCCTTAAGAGGTACGAACAATGAAAATTTTTAAAATATCCGTATGCTTTATTCTCTGCGCCCTTATGCTCACTTCCTGCGGCAATTCAAAAAACGCAGAATATTTTAAAGAGCTCATTTCGGATAACGCTACGGAAGAGGTTATGTATTTGCCCAAGCTTTTGAGCGGTTATGATAACCCCGATGAAATAACCGTAACTGCACAAAAGGATACAGTTACATATCTATTCAGAAGCTCGGTTGAATCAAAAAACAATCTTGTATATCAATATATAAACGTGCATCTGCAAATGCACGCTGACAGTCGGGATATCGAAAAATCAATAGACAGCGTTATTGATAATTTTGCCGATGAAAACAGCACTGTAAAAGCCGTGAAGCATGAATTTGACGGCAAAAAATATGCGATATCACACGAAATAAGACCAGACCTCGATATTGTGAGGCTCACCGTAATTTTTGCTGTATCAGATAATGTTTCGGCATTTTACACGCTGGAAATTAAAGATATTGAGGAAATAAACGATAAAATTCTTGATGATATCTGCGAAGATACAGAAATGATAAAATTATAAAAAATACCGCCAAAACCGACTGGTCTTGGCGGTATTTTTACATCCAGAAAAGCTTTTCGCCGTCAGTTTCGGCAAGATGCGAAACATCATTCTGCAAAGCAAGCTTCGGAAGCTCTGTTTCGCAAAAGTTTATTTTTGTAACAGACGCATTATAAACCGAAAATCTCATTATTCCGAACGGAATTTCAAGAGCTGCTCTTATTAAAAACTGAGCATACATTCCGTGAGCAACAATGATAACATTTTCATGATTTTTGTGTTTTGCCTTGATTTTTTCAATCACTCTTTCAGCTCTTTTGACGCAGGCTTCATCGCTTTCATCAAAATCCTCAAAGCCGTTTTCGGTTTGTCTTGCTCCCCTTTCAAGCAAATCGCTGTCGAATATTATGTTCTTTGAAATCTGCCCGGCAGTTTCTCTTGCTCTCTCAAGAGGACTCGCATAGAGTGTATATTCTTTTAAATCAGCAAATCTTTCGCCCAAAGCCTTTGCCTGAGCCTTGCCGTGAGGAGTAAGGGGCGGATTGGTTTTATCAAAAGCCTCATCTGTTTCAATATTGCCCATACTTTCCGCATGGCGGATTATATAAAGCTGAAGATACATTTCATCGTTTCTCATTCTGTTATCTCCGTTTCATAGCCGCTGAACGCCCATGATATCAGCATCATTGCCTGACGCATGTTATAGCCCATAATATTATTTGTCGCTACACCGTTTTCATAAAGCTTTGTCGGGTCACGGTAAAACAAAGCAAAAGGTGTATTTCGGTGGCAGAAATTGAATTTGTAGTTTGCCATGTTATCCGCCTGCGGATTAGTAGGCCAAAAGCTTTCGGCATGAATAACAAGCAGATTTTCTTTGCTTTCAAATCTCGCCCCCGTCATTCTGTCCGTGAGTGCATTTCTGTCAGTATAAATATCAAGCGGCTCGTTTTTGAGCATTTTACCATTTTCCTCGGATAAAATCAACAGAAAGCTTTCGTTATATTGACCCGAGAAATTGTAAGGCATAAGCCTGTCCTCATGATATTCCCAGAAAACCGCATCGTCATATTGTTTTCCCTCTCCCGAATAATTCAGCCAAGATATAATTCTGACATAAGGATAGCCGTTTTCGTTAAGCATTCCGACAGCGCAAACCGATGCGCCGACCTCGGTTTCTATGCTGTATCCGAGATTAAGATATGTCGTGCGGGCAGGATACTCAAGCTGTTGAATCTGTTCATCGGAATATTCGGCTTTGTTTACACAATCGGAGTACTTCATGATTTCGCTTTTCGGAAGATTATATACAACCTCTTCCGGTATTTCATAAGACAAGAGATTTTTGCATATGCGCTCATATTCACTCTGCGGCATATCAAAATCTTCAATTGAATTAACCGATGTGTGTGCCTTTTGCGTTGCACGGAATACGTCAACGCCTGCAACAGGCACAACCGCAATGGCAAACACAAGAATTGCAGCAACCCATTTTTTCGCCGTTGAATCCTCTATTTTATATTCATGGTCGCTGTTCCACAAGCACTTGGAAATCCTGCTGAAAACAAACAAAGCTACCACAGCGGAAACAACAATAAAAGGGATGACAATAAGAAATTCTTCACCCGAATAATCAGTTAACAGCTTATCCGACGAAAAAGCGGTTAAATGAAGAACAATCCAGCCACCTAAAACAATGGATTGACACAGAGCCATAAACCCAATCGGGATTTTCTTTTTATATTCAGGCAAATAAGGTTTCACGAGTTCGCTAAGACCCGCAGAAAGAAAAATCCAGAACAAAAGATTCAAAACGGTTCCTGCAAGAGAAAGAGCTGTTGATACATACAATTTATCGGATATAACAAGCGGCTGAATTGCAACTGAAAAATATGACACTGCAAATCCTGAAAAATCAATATAAAAAGCCTGCTTCAATCTTTTGTTTGCTTTACTGATACAGTAAACTCCAACAAGCATTATAATATTACCGA
>JBGVNA010000209.1:0-9401 GCA_045125175.1 Acutalibacteraceae bacterium | reverse complement strand
TTTGTTTGACAGCGAAGATAAAACACGTCTGACCGATGAAAAGATCAGAGAAAACAGGCTGAATTTCGGCCTGGTGTTTCAAAATTTCAATCTTTTTCCGCAATATACGGTTCTGCAGAATCTTACCCTTGCGCCGGCACTTCTTAAAAAGGGTGACGAAGCATCCATAAAGCAGAAAGCTCTTGAGCTTATCAAAAAGGTAGGTCTTGAGGAAAAGGCGAATTTTTATCCTTGCCAGCTTTCGGGCGGTCAGCAGCAGAGAGTTGCCATTGCGCGTGCGCTCGCTCTTAATCCGAAAATACTTTTCTTCGATGAACCCACGTCGGCGCTTGACCCTGAGCTTACGATGGAAGTTCTCAATGTTATCAAGGGACTTAAAGAATCGGGCTGCACAATGGTTATCGTTACTCATGAAATGGCGTTTGCCCGTGATGTTTCGGACAAGGTTATCTTTATGGACGGCGGCGTAATCGTTGAGGAGGGTGATCCCGAGCAGGTCATCAATAATCCTCAAAACGAGAGAACGAAGCATTTCCTCAACAGATTCAAAGAAAACAGTTAAAATGCAAAACAACCTGCGAATTTCAGTTGAAATCCGCAGGTTGTTATATTATAATTAAAATGGTGATGATTATGAAACTTTTAATTGCATCCGATATTCACGGCTCGGAGTTTTATTGCAAAAAAATTCTTGAAGCATACAAATCAGAGAATGCCGACAGGCTTGTTTTGCTTGGCGATATTCTTTATCACGGGCCGAGAAACGATTTGCCCGAGGGATATGCGCCCAAAAAGGTTATTGACCTGCTTAATGCAATGAAAAATGAAATTCTCTGTGTACGGGGCAACTGTGACACTGAGGTTGACCAGATGGTGCTGGATTTCCCGATTCTTGCGGATTATGCCGTTTTAACCGCAGGCGGCAGACTTGTTTATGTTACCCACGGTCACAATTTCAATGAAAACAATCTTCCGCCGATGAAAAAAGGGGATATTCTTCTTCACGGTCATACCCATGTGCCCAAATGCGTTGAGCATGAAGATTATGTTTATATGAATCCCGGCTCGGTTTCAATTCCCAAAGAAAATTCGTGGCACGGATATATGATTCTTGAAAATGAATCGTTTGTTTGGAAAAACCTTGACGGTGAAATAATGATGAACTATAAAGCATAAAGGAGAGATACCATGGATGTATTAAAGGTAAGGCGTTTAACTCCCGGTGTTAAAGCTCTGCTTGTTATGATGTTTGCAATAATGAGCGGCTTTATGTGGCGTGTCAGAGGCTCTCACGGCTGGGGTTCAATGTGGGGAATGTTTGCTGTCGGTGTAATGCTTGTTCTGGTTATTTATGCATTTTTTGGCAACCGCAGAAAGATGAGCCTTGAAGCAATACCCATAGCCGTAATTTTGCTCGGAATAACCAACGGCGGTTGGGGAACTCTCAATTCGCAGATGGGCGGTTATCTCGGCAGCACAGTGCCTTTTACGGGGCAGGAAACGGATGCCGTTATTTCGATAAGTCCGTATTCGGGCTTGGCAATTATGCTTTTGCTCGGCTTCGGCTGGATGCCGCTTTTCTCAATGTTCATCGGTTCCTTATTTTCGAAAAAGCAATATAAAATATGGCATTATATAGCTCTTATTGCTGTTTTTTATGTTGTGGTTTACGGTTTTCAGTTTGTTGTTGCCCATTACATTCTGCCTTTTATCAACTCGGATGCGGTTGAAGCTTTCGAGCAGGGTCTTGCCGACAGAGGCATCGAAATGTCACCCATGATGGCATATATCAAGAATTTAGGCTCGGAAGCCTGGTTCAAGAAAATTCCATTCGGCAGAAACTATTTTGCAAGCATCAGGGTTATCTCATATGCCGCTGCAGCGCTCATTCTTTCGCTTTCGGTGCTTATCGCAAAGCGTGATAAGGTAACGGCATTTATTTCGTTTGCAATCAACCTTATCTGTTCCGTTTCAATAACCCTTGCGGATATTGTTATGGTTGTTGATTCCGATGCAGGCTTTTTTGCGAATATCAATGCGCCCCGTTTTCTTCAGGGCGGTAACTGGTCGCTGTGGGAATATCTCACGGGCTTCCTTCTCGGCTTCGGAATAATGCTTCTGCTTGTGTGCCTGCCTAAAAGTATAACGGGCGGAGAGGGCGATTTTGATTATTCTGCTCCATTCAAAAAGAAAAACGTTTATGCGGCTTACAGCGCAATTTTAACCCTGTTTGCAACGTTTGTTGTAACCGTTGCAAGACCTGCCGGAATGCGTATTGCGGAGCTTGCTGTCTATAAAGGCTGGTTTGATGACGAAGATCTGCTTACGTATATCATAATCGCTGTGCTTTGTGTTATCGGCATAATTCCTTGCGCAGTTATCGCAAGAAAAAATGTTGTAGTCAAGGAAATGCCCAACCTTTTCAATGCCAGAACAGAGGATTTCTGCCTCAAGGCGTCACCGATATATTTTGCGGTAACGGCAATTCTGTATTTCTTTCTCAGTGATTCTGGAATTTTTTACAGTGTTCCTTTTGCGGAAATAAACAGCCCCGCATCATTAATCGAAATGATACGGAGCGGCAGAATTCTTATAGTCACAATTATGGTTATAAGCTTTGTGCTGTTCAATGTTCTCTATTTTGCAGCTTCAAAAAAGGCTGTTAAGAAAAAATAAGCTTTCGGATATCATCGGCGCTGTCGGCAAGGTAGGTTGCGCCTGCGCTGCGCAGCTCTTCCTCGCTGCCGTAGCCAAAGGTTACGCCTATGCTTTCAACTCCCGCATCGTTTGCACCGTCGATGTCAAAATAACGGTCGCCTATCATTAAGGCTTTGCTTTTTTTAACGCCGAAATGCTTAACGGCTCTTTCAACAAGCACAGCTTTGCCCTCGGGAGCGTTATCGCTTTCGGGAGCGGCAATAAAGTCTATCAGATGGCTTATTTTAAGATAATCAATAACTTTTATAACGAATTTTTCGGGCTTTGAGCTTGCGATTGCAATCTTGATGCCCGATTTTTTTAGTTCTTTTATGAGAGTTTCAATTCCGGGATACATTTCAAGCTGATAAATTCCGCTTCTGATATAGTTTTCACGGTATTTTTCAACAGCTTTTTCGCTCTGCTCATCGGTCATGTCAAGCTCTCGCTTAAATGAGTCAAAAACTGGCGGGCCGATAAATGTGCGCAGTCTGTCCTCGGGCAGAGGGTCAAAGCCCATTGCGGCAACAGCAAACCTTACAGAATTGAAAATGCCGACACCCGTATCGGCAATTGTGCCGTCAAAATCAAAAAATACGGCATCGTATTTTGCTTTCATCATATCACACTCCGCGATGGATTATATCATATATAAATTGACCGTTCAACGATTATTTTGTTTACTTTTTTAGAAACATGTGTTATACTTCTAATATTATAAGCAATTTTCTGTAAAAATCATCCCGAAAGGACTGAAAATAAATGGATTATAAATTCGCAAAAGGCGTGGCATCTCTCAAGCCCTCAATAATCAGAGAGATTCTCAAAAGCTCGGGTAACACAATTCCTCTTGCCGCAGGCAATCCCGCACCCGATGCTTTTCCTGTTGAAGATATAAAAAAGATTGTTAATGAAATTTTTGAAGCAGATCCCATTCTTGCTCTTCAGTACGGTGTCAGCGAAGGCTACACACCGCTTATTGAAAAGCTTACCGAGCTTGCAAAAACACGCTACGGCGTAGGCGGTGAGAATGACGGTCTTATTGTAGTCAGCGGTGCTCAGCAGGTTATGAGCCTTATGAGCCAGTGTTTTATTAACTATGGCGACTGCGTTATCTGCGAAGAGCCTTCATTCATCGGCTCGCTTAACTGCTTCAGAAGCTACGGTGCAAAGCTCAGCGGTGTTCCCGTTGACAGCGACGGTATAAACATTGCTGCTCTTGAAGAAAAGCTTAAAACCGAAGAAAATGTTAAATTTATCTATACCATTCCCAACTTTCAGAATCCCGCAGGCGTAACAATGTCGCTCGAAAAGAGAAAGGCGGTTTATGAGCTTGCCAAGAAATACGGCGTGCTTATTCTTGAGGATAATCCCTATGGCGATCTCAGGGTTTCGGGAGAAAATGTTCCCGCAATCAAGAGTTTTGATGAGGACGGCATAGTTGTTTATGCAGGTTCTTTCTCAAAGATTGTTGCTCCCGGTATAAGAGTCGGATTTGCTCTTGCACCCAAAGAGGTTATCGCAAAGCTCACCGTTGCAAAGCAGACTCAGGATGTTCACACACCTCTTATGTCACAGCTTGTTGTTTATAAGTGGCTCACCGAATATGATTTTGAGGGTCACATCAATAAAATCAGAGAAATTTACAGACGTAAGCTCAATCTTCTCTGTGACTGTGTTGATAAAGAGCTTTCGGATTTTCTTACATATCACAGACCCGAGGGCGGGCTTTTCGTCTGGGCAAAGCTCAATGACGGCATAGATATGCTTGATTTCGTGAAGAAAGCAAGCGCAGCGGGCGTTTCCGTTGTTCCCGGCAACGCATTTATGGTTGACGGCGATAAGGAATGCAGATACATCAGAATGAATTTCTCAACTCCCTCTGATGAGGATATTATCAAGGGAGTCAGGATTCTCGGCGAAGTTGCCCGTTCACTTTAATCAGAAAGGTAAAATCACTATGGAAAATACGGTACCCGAAAAAAAGCCTGTAGTGCTCAGTATGATTCAGCCCACATCAATACCTACTCTGGGCAATTATCTCGGAGCACTTAAAAACTGGAAGGCGATGAGCGAGGACTATAACTGCCTTTATGCTGTTGCGGACCTTCACGCTCTTACGGTTCATCCCGAGCCTGCAAAGCTCCGTCAGCAGATTATGGAAATGTATGCAATCATGCTGGCAATCGGTCTTGACCCCGAAAAGAACATCGTTTTCATTCAGAGTCAGGTTGCCGCTCATGCAGAGCTTGCATGGATTCTTGATTGCTACACTCAGTTCGGCGAGGCATCAAGAATGACACAGTTCAAGGATAAGTCGCAGAAGCATGCCGATAACGTTAATGTTGGCCTTTTTGCATACCCCGTGCTTATGGCTGCGGATATTCTGCTTTATCAGGCAAACTTTGTGCCCATCGGTGCAGACCAGAAGCAGCATCTTGAAATTGCACGTGATATCGCAAACCGCTTCAACACACTCAGAGGCAATACATTTACATTGCCCGAGCCGTTTATCGGCAAGGTCGGCGCAAGAGTTATGAGCCTTCAGGACCCCACTCAGAAGATGTCAAAGAGCGACCCCAATCCCAAGGCTTCAGTTTCGCTGCTTGATGATCCCAACGTTATTCTTAAAAAGTTCAAGTCTGCCGTTACGGACAGCGAAGCTTGCGTAAGATATGCAGACGGCAAAGACGGCATCAATAACCTCATGGCAATTTATTCATGCTGCACAGGTCTTGATTATGCTGCCATTGAAAAAGAATTTGAGGGCAAAGGCTACGGTGACTTCAAGGTTAAGGTTGCAGAGGCAGTTATTGAAGAGCTTCGTCCCGTGCAGGAAGAGTATAAGCGCATTATTGCCGATAAGCAGTATTTGCTTGATACAGCGGCGGCAGGTGCAGAGAAAGCGGCACGAATTGCAAGCCGCACTCTCACAAAAGCAAAGAAAAAAGTCGGACTTTTGCTCGGTTAATCGAAAAAAATCGCAAGTTTTTTGTTGAATACGCCAAAATTGCATAAATATTCAACAAACGCTTGATTTTTTGAATATTCGATGTATAATTAATGCATAAACAAACATAAAGAACGGAGAGTTATCATGAAAGAAATTAAAAAAGTTGTTCTTGCCTATTCAGGCGGACTTGATACATCAATCATTATCCCTTGGCTTAAGGAAAACTACAATAACTGCGAAGTTATCGCTGTTTCAGGTGACGTAGGTCAGGGCACTGAGCTTGACGGTCTTGAAGAAAAGGCCATCAAAACAGGCGCTTCAAAGCTTTACATCGAAAATCTTCAGGATGAATTCGTAAGCGATTATATTTTCCCCACACTCAAGGCAGGCGCAGTTTATGAGAAGGAATATCTTCTCGGCACATCGTTCGCTCGTCCCATTATCGCAAAGAGAATCGTTGAAATTGCAAAGGCTGAGGGCGCAGACGCTATCTGCCACGGTTGCACAGGTAAGGGTAACGACCAGGTAAGATTTGAGCTTACAATCAAGGCTTTTGCTCCCGAAATGGAAATCATCGCTCCCTGGAGAATCTGGGACATCAAGTCACGTGAAGAAGAAATCGAGTATGCAGAGGCACATAACATTCCTCTTAAGATAAACCGTGAAACCAACTATTCAAAGGATAAGAACCTCTGGCATCTTTCACACGAAGGTCTTGACCTTGAAGACCCCGCAAACGAGCCTCAGTATAATAAGCCCGGCTTCCTCGAGATGGGCGTTTCACCCGAAATGGCTCCCGATGAACCCACATATGTTACAATTCACTTTGAAAAGGGCGTACCTACCGCTGTTAACGGCAAGGAAATGGGCGGCGTTGAGCTTATTACATACCTCAACGAAATCGGCGGCAAGAACGGCATCGGCCTCAACGATATCGTTGAAAACCGTCTTGTAGGCATGAAGTCCAGAGGCGTTTACGAAAATCCCGCAGGTTCAATTCTCTTCAAGGCTCACGATGTTCTTGAAACAATCACTCTTGACAGAGATACTCAGCACTATAAGGAAATCGTTGCTCATAAGTTTGCAGAGCTTGTTTACTTCGGTCAGTGGTTCACTCCTCTGCGTGAAGCTCTTTCAGCTTTTGTTGACAAGACTCAGGAAACCGTTACAGGCGATGTTAAGCTCAAGCTTTATAAGGGCAACATGATTAATGCCGGCGTAACTTCACCCTACACCCTTTACAGCGAAGATTTTGCAACATTTGATGCAGACGAAGTTTATGACCAGAAGGATTCAGCAGGCTTCATTAACCTCTTCGGTCTTCCCATCAAGGTAAAGGCTATTCTTGAGGCAGAACGTAACGCAAACAAATAAAATAAATCAAGAGCCGTCTTTGGGCGG
Source organism: Acutalibacteraceae bacterium (assembly GCA_045125175.1). Classification (GTDB taxonomy): domain Bacteria; phylum Bacillota; class Clostridia; order Oscillospirales; family Acutalibacteraceae; genus CAG-177. The sequence goes on along the minus strand of JBGVNA010000209.1, from coordinate 2,350 downwards.
CTCTTTTTCCCGTATAAGGAGGAATAAACATGAAATTGTGGGCAGGCCGTTTTTCAAAAGAAGCGGATAAGAAAACCAATGATTTCAATTCATCAATTGCAACCGATTCCAGAATGTATTATCAGGATATCGAGGGCAGCATCGCCCACGCAACCATGCTTGCAGCAAAGGGCATCATTTCGCAGGATGACGGCGCACTGATTTGTTCCGAGCTTGCAAAAATCAGGCACGAAATTTCAAGCGGTGAGCTTCTTATTGACCCCAACGCCGAAGATATTCATACATTCATTGAGCAGACACTCACAGAGCGCATCGGCTCAGCAGGCAAACGCCTTCACACAGGCAGAAGCCGCAATGACCAGGTTGCTCTTGATGTCCGCCTTTATCTCCGTGAGCAGTGCGACGAAACTCTTGTGCTTGTTAAAAAGCTTATTAAGGCTCTTGAAGAAAAGGGTGACGAATATGCCGATGCAATCATGCCCGGCTACACTCATCTTCAGAGAGCTCAGCCTATAACTTTCAAAGCTCATCTTACCGCATATACCGAAATGTTGACCCGTGACCTCGGCAGAATTGAGGATGCAAAGAAGAGAATGAATTCTTCGCCTCTCGGCAGCGGCGCACTCGCAGGCACAACCTATCCCATTGACAGAGCGATGACAGCCGAATTCCTCGGTTTTGATTCATATACAAAGAGCACTCTTGACGGCGTTGCAGACAGAGATTTCTGCATTGAGCTTGCAAGCGCGCTTTCAATCTGCATGGTGCATCTTTCAAGGCTTTGCGAGGAGATTATTCTCTGGTGTTCATGGGAATTCAAGTTTGTTGAGCTTGACGATGCTTTCTCAACAGGTTCAAGCATCATGCCTCAGAAGAAAAATCCCGATATTGCTGAGCTTGTAAGAGGCAAGAGCGGCAGAGTATTCGGTGACCTCATGACTCTGCTCACCGTTATGAAGGGCCTGCCTCTTGCATATAACAAGGATATGCAGGAGGATAAGGATGCGATTTTTGATGCGTTTGATACGGTCAAAATATGCCTTGTTACTCTTGAGCCTATGATTCAGACGATGAAGGCTATCCCTGAAAACATGAGAAAAGCGGCGGCAGGCGGCTTTATCAACGCAACGGATTGCGCCGACTATCTTGTTTCAAAAGGATTGCCCTTCAGAGATGCATATAAAGCAACAGGCGAGCTTGTCGCTCTTTGCATAAAAGAAAATAAAACCCTTGAAACCCTCAGTCTTGAGGAATATCAGGGCGTTTGTGAGCTGTTTGATAACGGCGTTTATGAAGCGATCAAGCTTGAAAACTGCGTAAAGCGCAGAGGAATGTAAGAAATATGCCCGTCGGTTTTGCCGACGGGTTTTTGATTAATTTGGAAAATTTTATTAATTAATACTTGACAAAATGGTGAACAGGGATTAAAATATTGTTTGGTTAGCGCAAGCTAACCAAATTTCAAAGCTGAAAGTTAGTGCTCGCTAACAGTGGATATACAGGCATAAAGGAGGATAAACATAATGAAAACCCTCAGAGATGTTAAAATAGGCGGCACAGCCAAGGTTGTGAAGCTTCATGGCGAAGGAGCGCTTAAACGCAGAATTATGGATATGGGTATCACCAAGGGCGTTGAAATTTACGTTCGCAAGGTTGCGCCTCTCGGCGATCCTCTTGAAATTTGCGTTCGCGGATATGAGCTTTCAATCAGAAAAGGCGATGCCGAGATGATTGAGGTAGAATAAACGGAGTGAAATATCTCCCATTTTTTTGAGTTGGAGGTTAGTGCTTACTAACCTTGAAAGGCAGGGAAACATATGGAAATTAAAATTGCCCTTGCGGGTAACCCGAACTGCGGCAAAACAACACTTTTCAATGCGCTCACGGGTTCTAATCAGTATGTAGGCAACTGGCCGGGCGTAACTGTTGAGAAAAAAGAGGGAAAGCTTAAGAAAAACAGCGATATAATTCTTACCGATCTTCCCGGTATTTATTCGCTTTCGCCTTATACTCTTGAAGAGGTTGTTGCGAGAAATTATCTTATTGGCGAACGCCCCGATGTTATTCTTAACATAATTGACGGCACAAACCTTGAAAGAAACCTCTATCTTACAACCCAGCTTATTGAGCTTGGCATTCCCGTTGTCGGTGCAATCAACATGATGGATATTGTCCGCAAAAACGGCGATAAAATCGACACACAGGCACTTTCGAAAATTCTCGGTTGCAGAATGGTTGAAATTTCTGCTCTTAAAGGCACGGGTATTGAAGAAGCGGCAGAGGCTGCAATTGATGCCGCCAAGGAAGGCCCGAAGGTTCCCAGACATATTTTCTCCGGTGACGTTGAGCA
>JBGVNA010000208.1:0-34375 GCA_045125175.1 Acutalibacteraceae bacterium | reverse complement strand
ACAGAGCTTTGCGGCAGGTTTGACAGCGTTTGTACGGATACAAGAAAAATAACCGACGGATGTTTGTTTATAGCTATTAAAGGCGATAATTTTGACGGTCACGATTTTGCCGCAAAAGCAATTGAAAGCGGCGCAAAGGCTGTTATTGTTGAAAAGGACTGCGGTCTTGGCGAAAGGCAGATTCTTGTTGAAAACACAAGACTTGCTCTGCTTGACCTTGCGGGCTATTACAGAAGTCTTTTTAACATTCCCGTTATCGGTATCACAGGCAGCGTCGGTAAAACCACAACCAAGGAAATGGTTCATGCGGTCATGTCTTCAAAATATAACACTCTCAAAAATGAGGGTAATCTCAATAACGAAATAGGTGTTCCTCTCACTCTTTTCAGACTTGAAAAGACCCATGAGGCTGCTGTTATTGAAATGGGCATGAGCGGCTTTAATGAAATTTCAAGAATGACAAAGGCGGTAAAGCCCGATGCGGCTATAATTTCAAATATCGGCGTTTCGCATATTGAAAATCTCGGTTCGAGAGAAGGTATTCTCAAGGCGAAGCTTGAAATTCTTCACGGAATGAAGGAGAATGCGCCGCTTATCCTTAACGGCGATGATGATATGCTTACTACCGTCAGACCCGGAGCACATCCCGTGATTTATTACGGCATTGAGAATGAAAATGTAAAATATAAGGCGTCAGATATAACCTCCAAAGAAGCTGAAACCGAGCTGACCGTCGGATTCAGCGGCGGTTCGGGCAGGGTGAGCCTGCCTTACCCGGGCCGCCACAACGTCTACAACTCTCTTGCTGCAGTTGCAGCGGGCAGCCTTTTCGGCATTGAGCTTAATGATGCTCTCGAAGCCCTCAAAGGTTATGTCCCTGCAGGCATGCGCCAGAGGATAAATAAAAAATACGGCATGACCTTTATTGAGGATTGCTACAATGCAAGCCCCGATTCTCAGGCGGCGGCTCTTGCTGTTCTCGGCGGCATGAATGCCGAGAGAAAGATTGCCGTTATCGGCGATATGCTGGAGCTTGGTTCAGTGAGCAAAGATGCTCATTACGGCGTCGGCACAAAAGCTGCAGAAAACAGAATTGACACCGTGTTCACCTACGGTGAGCGTTCGCTTGAAACAGCAAGGGGTGCAAAAGACGGCGGCATAGCCGATGTAAGAAGCTTTACAGATAAACAAGAGCTTTCGGCAGAACTTGTTGGCTATCTTGAGCGGGGTGACGCTGTTTTGTTCAAGGCGAGCAGGGGAATGAAGTTGGAGGATGTTATTTATTCGGTTTACGAAGCACTCGACAAAGAATAATTTCGAAAGGAATGTCCGCTGATGAATACTGCTGCAGCCATAATTACCGCAGGTGTTGCGGGTCTTGCAATAACCGGAGCTTTGGGATTTATTATGATTCCGTGGCTCAGAAAGCTTAAATTCGGGCAGACTATTCTTGAAATCGGCCCGAAGTGGCACAGCAGCAAGCAGGGAACTCCTACCATGGGCGGAATAATGTTCATTATCGGAACAGTCGGTGCAATTCTGCTCACTGTTATAACCGACAAGCTTATGGGCGGCGATATTGTTGCGAGCGGCAGTCTTGTTCCGTCTGAAATGTATACAAAGCTGTGGAGCGGCGTTATTATGGCGTTGGCTTTTGGTTTTATAGGCTTTGTTGATGATTATATCAAGGTTGTGAAGCATCGGAATCTCGGTCTGACAATCAGGCAAAAAACGCTTATGCAGCTTCTCACCTGCGTTGCTTATCTCACAAGTCTTTATATGGGAATGCAGGGTGCTCCGTATATGTTTATTCCTTTTATCGGAGCGTTTGAAACAGGATTCTTTCATTGGATTTTCGGGATTGTTGTTATTTATGCTTCTGTTAATGCCGTTAATTTTACTGACGGAATTGATGGCCTTTGCGGCAGTGTTACCGTAACAACCGCCGTAACTCTTGCTGTTATTGCGGCACTTAAAGGTTTTTTTGGTTTTTCAATGGCATCTGCTGCTCTTGCGGGGGCTTGTATAGGCTTTGTTTTATGGAATAAAAATCCTGCCAAGGTTTTTATGGGCGACACAGGCTCAATGTTCCTCGGCGGTATGGTGGTTGCGCTTTCTTATGCTATAGGCTGTCCGCTTATACTTTTGCTTGCGGGCATTGTTTATGTTATTGAGGGAGCTTCCGATGTTCTTCAGATTGTTTATTACAGAGTGTCGGGCGGAAAGCGTATTTTTAAAATGGCTCCCATTCATCATCATTTTGAAATGTGCGGCTGGAGCGAAAAGAAAATTACTCTGGTCTTTACAGCTGTTAATGTTCTCGGCGGAATTGCAGCTGTTGCCGCAATGTATTACGGCGGATATATTTTAAGGTAAAGGAGTTGAGGGCTTGAAAAAAGAGATTTTGGCTCATTTCGGGATATTTTATCTCATAGCCGATATTTTTAAAGGCAAAAAGAAAATAAGGGATTTGTTCAGCACAAGCCCTATGGATATAACTTTTCTTGCGCTTGTTATTGCCGTTCTGACCATCGGAATAATAATGATGTTTTCGGCAAGCTATGTTAACGCATGGTATGATTCAAGTCCCAGTGTGGATAACGACCCCTATTATTACGTTAAAAATCAGGCTTTTTTTGCGGTTATAGGCATTGCGCTGATGATAGGCGTTTCATTTATTAAGCCTGATGTTTTCAGACAGGCTTCGGGTCTTATAACTGTAATTGCTTTTTTGCTGCTTGTTTATGTTCTCATCGATCCCTATATAATTCCGGGTAAAGAGCAGTTCAAGCGCTGGATGTGGGTACCGGGTATCGGTTCGTTTCAGCCATCTGAAATTGCAAAGCTTGCTATTGTTATGTTCCTTGCTTTCAGCATGGAACGTTATCATAAGCTTATTGAGCAGAAATGGTGGATGATTGTTCCTTACGGCGCATTTGTTCTGGTATTCTGCGCTCTCGTTTATGCAGAGAACCACGTTTCGGGAACTCTTCTTATGCTTGGTATCGGCGTTGCAACGGTTTATTTCGGCGGTGTGCGCATCCATAAGCTCGTTTATATTGCAGGCTTCGGATTGCTCGCAGTTGCGGTTATAATTTTTATCTTGAATTCGGATAAACTTCTTGAAGGATATGCAAGTGAGCGAATTCGAATCTGGCTTAAGCTTCTTACAGGAGAAGAACTTACCGATGCGGAAGCAAGAGGTTCGGGCTGGCAGAGCTTGCAGTCTTTATATGCTATCGGTTCGGGCGGACTTTTTGGCCTCGGTTTCGGTAACTCAAAGCAGAAGCATATGTATCTTCCCGAGCCGCAGAATGATTTCGTTTTTGCAGTTGTATGCGAAGAACTCGGTTTTGTAAGAGGACTTCTTATAATCCTGCTTTTCATTCTTCTTGTTGCGAGAGGCTTTATAATCGGTCTCAGAGCGAGAAGCAGATATGAAGCGATGCTCGCAATGGGTATCAGCTTTCAGGTTGGTTTGCAGGCGGCGCTGAATATCGCTGTTGTAACGGCAACTGTGCCGAATACGGGCATCAGCCTTCCGTTCTTCAGCTACGGCGGCACTTCGCTCGTTATGCTTCTTTTGGAAATGGGAACCATTCTTGCTATATCGAGAAACAGTGAAAGGAAAAAGTAAAATGCTTGATAATAAAAGAATACTCATTGCAGCCGGAGGTACAGGCGGTCATATAAATCCTGCTCTCGGAACTGCAGGCTATATCAAAGAGCAGAATCCTACGGCTCAGATTGCGTTTGTAGGAACAGCCGACAAAATGGAAGCTAAGCTTGTTCCCCAAGCAGGTTATGAGCTTAAAACCATTGAAATCAGCGGGTTTTGGCGCAGCTTTTCTCCCGAAGCGATAAAGCATAATATCGGCACGGTGAAAAAGCTTCTTAAATCATCATCGCAGATTAAGAAAATAATCAAAGAATATAAACCTGACCTTGTAATCGGCTTCGGAGGATATGTAAGCGGTCCTGTCCTCAGAATTGCCGCAAAAGCGGGGATTCCTACAGCTATTCACGAACAGAACGCTTATCCCGGCGTTGCCAACAAGGCAGTTGCCGGCTTGGTTGACAGAGTTATGCTCACCACTCAGCAGGCTGAGCAGTATATGAAGCCTAAAAATCCCTGCGTTGTAACAGGTTTGCCCATCAGAGGAGATATTCTTAAATCTGACAGAGATTTTGCAAGAGCAGAGCTTAACATAGGTAATAAGCCTCTTATCCTTTCAATGGGCGGCAGTCTTGGCGCAAAGCCTGTTAATGATGCAATGCTCGGTCTTATTCTTAACAAATACAAGGATAATGACTGCGTTTTTCTTCATGCAACGGGTAAGGGCGGCGATTGGTTTACCGAAGCACTTGAAAAAGAGGGTGTTGACCTTAAGTCAAATCCTCACGTAAGAATTGTTGAATATATAGATATTCCCAAGTGCCTGCCTGCCGCAGACCTTGTTGTCTGCCGCTCGGGCGCAAGCACACTCAGCGAGCTTCAGGCACTCGGCAAGCCTTCAATCCTTATTCCTTCGCCTTATGTTACCGAAAATCATCAGTATCATAATGCAATGGCGCTTGTGAATAACGGCGCGGCTGAAATTCTTGAAGAAAAAGACCTTACACCCGAAAGTCTTACCGAAAGAGTCAACGCTCTTCTTGCCGATAAATCAAAGCTTGACGAAATCGGCAAGAACGCAAAGAAAATGGCAGTTGTTGATGCCACAAAGCGTATTTATGATACTCTTTGTGAAATAGTAAAATAATCACACTTGCAGTGCCCTTTGAATAGTATGGAACAGAGTGTTCAATGCTTCAAAGGAGCGTGGGTTATGAAAAAAATCGTTATAAACGGCGGCAGAGAATTAAACGGAAGTGTATCTCTGCAGGGTTCAAAAAACAGCGCATTGCCTATTCTTGCCGCAACGGCGGCGGTTGACGGAATAAGTGTTATACATAACTGTCCGGATCTTACCGATGTGTCTGCGGCACTTAAAATACTTGAGTATCTCGGCTGTAAGACAAAGCGGGAGGGGCATACTGTTATTGTTGATGCTTCCTGTATAAACGGATGCAATATCCCCGAGAAGCTTATGCGCGAAATGCGTTCTTCAATTGTTTTTCTCGGTGCGCTGCTTGCCCGTTTCGGCAAGGGGAGCGCAACACCGCCCGGCGGGTGTGAAATAGGGTTAAGACCGATTGATTTGCATTTGTGCGCTTTCAAAAACATGGGTATTGAAATAGCCGAAAACGGCGGCAGGCTTGAATGCACAGCCAAAAACGGCATTAAAGGCTGCCATATAAGCCTTGCGTTCCCGAGTGTGGGAGCAACGGAAAATATCATACTTGCATCAATGGCGGCGCAGGGTGAAACGGTTATCACCAATGCGGCGAGAGAGCCCGAAATCGTTGACCTTGCAAATTTTCTGAATAAATGCGGAGCGAGAATAAGAGGTGCGGGTCAGAGCGTAATTCATATAAATTCAGCAGAAAAGCTTCAGCCTGCGGAACACAGCATCATTCCCGACAGAATTGTTGCTTCAACTTATATGGCATGTGCGGCAACGGCAGGCGGAACCGTTGCAATAAACGGAGTTATCCGTGAACATCTTGTTCCTGTTATCCATGTGTTTGAAACGGCAGGCTGCAGGATTATGCACAGCGGCAGTGAGCTTATTATCAAAGCACCGCGCAGAGCTTCAAGAATCAGATACCTGAGGACGATGCCTTATCCGGGCTTTCCGACTGATTCCCAGGCAATAGTTATGGCGATGCTTTGCAAAGCAAACGGAACAAGTGTTATAACTGAAAAAATATTTGAAAATCGGTTCAGACATGTTCCCGAGCTTATAAAAATGGGTGCTGATATCAGGGTTGAAAACGGTTGTGTCGCTGTTGTTGAAGGTGTTGAAAGGCTAAGAGGAGCAAAGGTTTTTGCAAGTGATTTGCGGGGCGGATGCGCCCTTGCGGTTGCGGCTCTCGGTGCAGAGGGCGAAACGGTTATAGGCGATATTTATCATATCGACAGGGGATGCGAGAATTTTGAAATGAGTTTGTCTGCACTCGGAGCGGATATCAAGAGAAAAGATTAATAAAAACGGTGGAGTGGAAATGGACAGAGAAATGAATCAGGGGCAGAGCCGCAGGCTCACTCCCGAAGAAAGAGCAGAAAGAGTTAAAAAATTAAAAAGGAAAAGAAGAGCAAGGCTTGCTGTTGTTATAACAGCATTTGTGCTTTTTATTGTTTTGATTATCAGCCCGATTGTGTTATTCGCAGCGTTCAGAGTCAAAACATTTATAGTTGAGGGCACAAGCCCTTATTCGAAGGAAGAAATTATTGCCGCTTGCGGCATTGAACAGGGCAAGAGCCTGATATTTGCAGATGTTGATGAAGCAATAGCTTCTGTTGAAAAGAATCTGCCTTATACCGATGAGGTGGTAATAACCAAAAAACTTCCGGATTCCATTGTGATCCGTTACGGCGAAACCTCGAAGGAGTTTGCAATCCAACTCAGCGGAGGCACCTATGCGCTGACAAACAGCAATCTCAAAGTGCTTGAGCTTTCATCTGAAGTGCCGGAAGGAGTTGCTCTTATAACGGGCGCAGTTCCCGTTAAGGCTGAAGCGGGAACAATCGTATCGTTTATTGGTGAAAACGATAAAAAAGATGAAACGGTAACGGATAAAACCCTGTCTCTTATTCTTGAAATCACCGGTGCTGTTTCGGAAAACGGAATGGAGAATATTAATCTTGTTGATATTTCTTCCCTTGCCGATATTTACCTCATATATCAGGAAAGAATCGTTCTGCGCCTCGGCGATACGTCCGACCTTGCTTCAAAGCTTTCGCTTGCACGAAGAGTAATTGATGAAGAGAATCAGATTGACCCATCACAGTACGGCACGATTAACCTTACTGTATCCAAAAAGGCTTATGTCAATCCTGCGGACCCGGAGGATATCAAGGAGCTTGTTATCTATAACGGCGGTGAGTGGGAAGAACCCGAGGTTGAAACAGAAATCCCAGAAGAGTCAACTGAAAACACAGAAGAAAACGAAGAATAATTGCTGATTTTTGCCCGAAAACATGCAGAAAATGTGTGCTTTCGGGCAAAATATATTTAATAATGTAAAAAAACCGCTAAAATTAAGAGTTTTTTAAAAAATGTTCTTGTTTTTTTAATAAATATATGGTAATATAATTCTGTTTTATTATACCTTAATATATTACAGGGGGTTAAAGAAATGGCATTCGAAATTGATAATGATTTTGAAAGTGCGGTTCAGATAAAAGTAATCGGCGTCGGCGGCGGCGGCGGAAACGCTGTTAACCGCATGATTAACCAGGGTGTTCTCGGTGCAGAGTTCATCGCTGTTAACACAGACAAGCAAGTGCTTGTTCACTCAAAGGCTACTCATAAGATTCAGATTGGCGAAAAGTCAACTCACGGTCAGGGCGCAGGCGGCAAGCCTGAGGTTGGCGCAAAGGCTGCCGAAGAAAGCAAAGATGCAATTTCTGATGCTCTTAAGGGCACAGACATGGTATTTATCACCGCAGGCATGGGCGGCGGCACAGGCACAGGTGCAGCTCCCGTTATCGCTTCGGTTGCAAAAGAAATGGGTTGCCTTACCATCGGCGTTGTAACAAAGCCCTTCAAGTTTGAGGGTCGCAGAAGAATGGTTCAGGCTCAGGACGGTATTTCAAAGCTTGCTGAGCATGTAGACAGCCTTATCGTTATTCCCAACGACAGACTCCGTGCTCTCGACGAGAGAAAGAAGACCATCGCAGAGGCATTTGCCGAGGCAGACGAAGTTCTTCTTCAGGGCGTTAAGAGCATTTCAGAGCTTATTAAAATTCCCGGTTTCATTAACCTTGACTTCGCTGACGTTACAAGCGTCATGAAGGATGCAGGCTATGCTCACATGGGCGTTGGCCGTGCAAAGGGCAAGGATAAGGCAGAGTGCTCTGCAAACGCAGCAGTTTCCAGCCCGCTTCTTGAAACCTCAATCGCAGGCGCAAAGGGCGTTATCATCAGCATCACAGCATCAGACGATGTTGACCTTGAAGATGTTGAAAATGCAGCAGAAATCATCACCAATAAGGCTCATGAGGATGCCAATATCACTTGGGGTATTGCATTTGATCCTGATCTTGATGATGAAATGGTTATCACTGTTATCGCAACAGGCTTTGACTCAACGGTTAAGCAGCCTGCAGCACCCGTTGCAGCTAACCCCTTTATGGCAGCTGTTAACAGACCTGCTCCTGCAGAAGCACCTGCAGCACCTGTTGTTAAGCCTGCAGCACCCGCAGCTCCTGCTGCTCCCAGTATCCCCAACTTCAGCTCAAACAACAGCGGCAACGATATTTCAAGCAATTCCGCGCCTGCAGCTCCCGCAGCACCCGCTGCTCCCAAGAGCGAAGGTAACTTTGATGACGATCAGTTCTATATCATGATAAACGATATCATCAAGGGCAAAGATAATAAATAATTTTAAAGGCTCGCACCAAACGGTGCGAGCCTTTTGATTTAGTCTTCGAGAATTGCTCTTTTATATTTTTCAAGCATTTTGCGTGCGGTTTCAACGGTGTTTTCTTCGCTCGGAGCCTCAGGGTCAGCGGTTGAAAGCCACTTGCGTTCAAATTCGGCATAGTTTTTATAGAACTGATTGCCTCTGAAAATATTTCTTTCGCAATGCTGCTTCTTTGTTGTAGTAGAGAAAAGCTTGCGCTTCGGGAACTGATATGCCAGTGTTTCAAAGAAGCTCTGCCAACGTTTAACATAATATGTTTTTATCATTCCGCCCCATTCTTTCCAGGCATAGTCGTAGTTGACAGTGTCGGCAATGGGACCCCAGAGAGTAATCTGAGTCAGCAGGTTCAGCTCGAAATTCTGCTGGTCTTTCTCGGTAAATGCAAGCTCGCGTGCTTCTTTGAGATGCTCATGAAGAGTGAGCTCGGGTCTTGTCTGAAGAAGCTCGTCAAGCTCAAGGCAAATCTTAAGGAATGCGTTTGATGAACGTTCAAAAATGCTGACATCTTTGTTGCTGTATCCGTACATAACCTTATCATAAAGGTTTGCAACGTAGTTGCTCATAACCTGGCGCACAAGGTCGCATGCATCGAAAGCGTAGCCGTCTTTGGTTGCATTTTCTGCGCTGAGAAGCAGCTCTGCAGCCTTGAAAAGAGCTTTGTTGTCATATCGAAGCTCTCTCACATCATTTGGCGCAGTGTGCTTGAGGTCGGTGGCGGGTCTTGCGCAGATAACAGAGCCTGTTTCTCTGCCCGTGCATCTTTCGCTGTAGCAGGTATCTTTAAGAATATTTACAGCATCAACAAGGCATTTTTCTTTGCTGCCGTATCGGCGGTAAGCGTAGTCTCTGAGCCAATCGTCAAGATTGATTGCAGAGTCCTCAGTCAGCATCTGGAATGCAAGGTCATAATAGAGGGGATTCTGGAATATACCTTCCATGAAAAGACCCGTGCCTGTGCAATTATCGCATTCAAGAGAGGCATATGCATTGTCGGCAAGAGCCTGAATGCTGCCGTGAAGAGTGTTTCTATCGCCGAAATTATGAATGTTGCCAAGCACGAATTCATAGCCCCAGAAGTTATCATTTTCCTTATATTTTGTTCCGTCAATATCAAGAATAAGAAGTCTTTCCTTGGGAACTGCCTTGACTATCTGCTCGCGCAGTGACCAGCTTTGCATAACCCATACGGAATCCTTGTCAAACTCCTGATACATTGAATCTATTGCTCTGCCGACCTTCCAGAGATAGTCTCTCGTTTTGATTGAGGGATTGTTTTCATGAAAGGGATCGCATGCATAATAATGGTATGCGCCGAAAAGCTGACGCTGTTTTTCAAGAAGAGCTTTGCCGAATTTTTTGAAAATCGGGTCTGTAGGGTCAAGCTGATATGTAATCGGAAAATTGCACCATGAGGGAACCATTCTCAGGCGAACCTTATTGAAAAGCTTGGTGATTGAAGAGGGAACTGTGCCTGCAAAGCCCTGCTGAATGGGCGTCATACCAAGCTCAACCTCTCGCTCGATGATTTTTTTGCCGAGTTCAAGGCGGCTTTCGATATATTTAACGTCGGTAAGGCTGAAATAGCCTGTGATATTTGTCATAAGCTGCCACGGCCAGAAGCCGGGGCCTGAAAGAAATGAGAGCGCGCCTGTTTCGCTGTAGGTGAAATCTCTCATTGTATAATACCAGACTGCTTCGCTGCCGACAACCGAAAGGGGCATGTTGATGCCGTTCATTGCCATGAAGTCTATTTCTTTTTCCCATCTGTCCCATTTCCAGAAAGCAAAGGAATAGCCGAGAGTGCAGTAATTCATGTATGCACGCCTTTTCTGCTTGATAACCTTTGTTATTTTGCCTTCAAAAAGAGGGGCGGATGAAACAGAAATTTCTCTGTTTCCGCAGTGGGAGAGATTAACTCCGCAATGTTTTTTTAAATATGCATAATATGCCATTGCCTGGCTTATTTTGCAGTCGCCGCAGAGAATTATTTTGCCGTTTTCGCAAAACACCTCATAAGTATTGCAGCCGTTTTCGCTCTCAATATCACGGAGCTCAAACATGTCTGCAATTTCGGGCGTGTTTCTTAAAATCAGGTTTTTCATCTGAATCTCCTTACATAAAAAGGATAATAATTAATTATTATATATCAAATTACAATTATAAGCAAGTTATTTTAATTAATTAACAGTTATTTTACTTTTTAAAACAAATTTTATGATAAAATAATTGCATAAAATATGAAATAATGCTTTACACTTTCGATTAAATAAAGTAAAATATATAATAACTATATTTATATCTAAAAGGCGGTGTTAAAAATGCAACCGGTTTATAAAAGAATTTTACTTAAGCTCAGCGGTGAGGTGCTTGCAGGCGGTAAGGGCCACGGATTTGATTTTGATACCATCAATTCAATTTGCTCTGCTGTCAGCGAAATATCAAAGCTTGGCGTTGAGGTCGGCCTTGTTGTAGGCGGCGGCAATTTCTGGAGAGGACGTTCGGGCGGCAGCATGGACAGAACCCGTGCTGACCATATTGGTATGCTGGCAACTGTTATGAATTCGCTTGCTCTTGCCGATACTCTTGAGCAGCAGGGTGTAACTGTCAGAGTGCAGAGCGCAATCGAAATGCACCAGATTGCCGAAACCTATATCAGAAACAAGGCTGTCCGTCATCTTGAAAAGGGCAGAGTTGTTATTTTTGCAGGCGGTACGGGTAACCCGTTCTTCTCAACCGATTCGGGTGCTGCTCTCAGGGCTGCTCAGATTAACGCCGACGTTTACTTTAAAGCAACTAATGTTGACGGCGTTTATGATAAGGATCCCAACAAGTATTCGGACGCAGTTAAATATGATGTTGTAACTCACAGCGAGGTTCTCGAAAAGGACCTTAAGGTTATGGATTCAACGGCAGCTTCACTTTGCCGTGACAATAATATTCCGATTCTCGTTTTCAATCTTGAAAATCCCGAAAACATAATCAAAGCGGTTCTCGGTGAAAATATCGGAACAATAGTTAAGGAGGGCTAAAACTATGCAGACAGTTTTTAATTTGGCAGAAGAAAAAATGGGTAAGACCGTGAGTGCGTTGAACTCTAATTATGCAGCAATCAGAGCAGGAAGAGCTAACGCTGCGGTTCTTGATAAAATCAGAGTTGATTATTACGGAACACCCACACCGATCAATCAGATGGCAGCAATCTCAGTTGCAGAGGCAAGAATTCTTGTTATTCAGCCCTGGGATACATCAACACTCCATCCCATTGAAAAGGCAATTCAGACTTCGGACATCGGTATCAATCCTCAGAATGACGGCAAGGTTATCCGTCTTACATTCCCTCAGCTTACCGAAGAGCGCCGCAAGGAGCTCGGCAAGGAAGTTAAGTTGATGGCGGAGGATGCAAGAGTTGCTGTCCGTTCAATCAGACGTGATTGTATTGATAAGGTCAAGAAGATGGAAAAAGCATCGGAAATTACAGAAGATGATCTTAAAATTGCAGAAAAGAAGCTTCAGGATATCACAGATAAGTATATCAAAGAGGTTGATAAAACTGCAGCAGATAAAGAAAAGGAAATCATGGCAATCTGAAAATGATGTTTATATGCAGAAGGCGGCTTGCGCTGCCTTCTGCTGTCGCAGTTTTTAAGGAGTAGGTTGAAAATGACAAAAGAAGAGGTTGCAAATATTTCATTGCCCCATCACATAGGTATTATTATGGACGGAAACGGACGCTGGGCAAAGCAAAGAGGGCTTAAACGCAGCGAAGGTCACAAAGAAGGCGCAAAGGTTTTTCGTGCCATCTGTGATTATGCTCAGGAAATTGGTATTGAATATCTGACCTTTTATGCTTTTTCAACCGAAAATTGGAAGCGCCCCGCTGATGAGGTTGAGGCGATAATGAATCTTTTCAGAGATTATCTTTTTGAAGCACAGGAAAGAGAAGAAGAAAATGAAGCGAAGGGCATGCGAATCCGCTATATCGGAGAAAGAAATGCGTTGCCCGAGGATATTGTTAATTTAATTGAACAGCTTGAAAAAAATTCTGAGGATAAGAATGTTATAACGGTTAATCTTGCCGTAAATTACGGAGGCAGGGATGAGATTCTTCATGCTGTTAAGGCAATTGCAAAAAAAGTTGAGGCAGGGGAGCTCAAAGCTGATGATATTAATTTGAAAGATATAGACGGCAATCTTTTCACCGCAGGTCAGCCCGATCCCGATTTGATCATAAGACCAAGCGGCGAATACCGTCTTTCCAATTTCCTTATCTGGCAGGCAGCATATTCTGAATTCTGGTTTTCGGATATACTTTGGCCTGATTTCACAGCTGATGATTTGGATAAGGCAATTTTAGATTATGCAAAAAGAAACAGACGCTTCGGCGGTGTTTAATCAGGAGGCGATGGCAAAAAATAATAGCTTAAATTTCTGATTGAATTGAGAGTGAAAATAATGAAAGTAAGAATAATAACAGGTGTTATCTGTGCGCTTATAGTAATAATGCTGCTTGTGTTTACCGGTCTCGGTTACATGGGCGTTATGAGCATTCCCATGGGTATTATCGCAGCAATTGCAGCTTATGAAATGATGCGCGTTTCAAAGTGCAAAAATAAGATTCTCACCGGTGTTTCAATGGTGGCTGCCGCAATAGTTCCCGCATATGTTGATTTTGATTTGCAGCAGTATATTCCCGTGCCGACATCGGTATTGATTATTGTTTACATTATTGCTTTGTTAATAATAATGCTTAAATGTTATGAAACAACAAAGTTTGAGCATGTTGCGCTTGCCCTCGTTGGCTCGTTGGTAATTCCCGGATCACTCGGCACTTTCTTTGAAGTACGTGATCTTTGTGTCGATTATCCCGAGCTTTTCCAGCGTTCACACTGCGTTTTTCTTATCCTCTGCGCCATGTATTGCGCGTGGATGAGTGACACATGGGCTTATTTTGTCGGCAGTAAGCTCGGCAAGCATAAGCTTGCGCCAAGAATCAGCCCCAAAAAGTCTGTTGAGGGTGCAATCGGCGGCGTTTTCGGCACGGTTCTTTTCTGTGTTGCAACATATTTTGTATGCGACCGTTTCTATTTCAGACTTGATACAATTAATGTCTGGATGGTATTGTTCAGTTCAATAATTCTTGCTGTTCTCGGTATGTGCGGCGACCTTTCCTTCTCCGTTATTAAACGTAATTTCGGTGAGAAGGATTTCGGCAACCTTTTCCCCGGTCACGGCGGAGTGCTTGACAGAGTGGACAGCTTTATTGTAACAATGCCGTCGCTTTATGTTATTATCAGAATAGGTCTTGCTTTGGCAGGCAAATAATTTTTAAGGATTTGATTTGATGACTAAAACTCTTGCTGTTCTCGGCTCAACGGGTTCAATAGGGGTTCAGGCTCTTGAGGTTGCTCAGCTTATGGGCTTTGAGGTGATTGCACTCACTGCGAATTCAAGAACCGATATTATTGAGGAGCAGATAAGAAAATTCCGCCCTCGTTTTGCTGCAGTTGCGCACGAAAGTGCGGCGGCAGATTTAAAAATCAGAGTTGCCGACACCTCAACTAAGGTGCTTTCGGGTGCCGAGGGCGTTAAGGAATGTGCCCGCTGCGGTGCCGATACCGTGCTTAACAGCATAGTCGGTATTGCGGGGCTTGCTCCTACTCTTGCGGCAATTGAAGAGGGCAGCAACATTGCCCTTGCGAATAAAGAAACCCTTGTTGCAGGTGGAAAAATCGTTATTGATACCGCTAAAGACAGGGGCGTTGACATTCTGCCTGTTGACAGCGAACATTCTGCGATTTTTCAGTCACTTCAGGGCTGTCAAGGCAAAAATCAGATAAAAAGGCTTATTCTCACAGCTTCGGGCGGCCCGTTTTTCGGTAAAACCAAAGCTGAGCTTGAAAATGTTACTATTGCCCAGGCACTCAACCATCCTAATTGGAGCATGGGTGCAAAAATAACCATCGACTCTGCTACAATGATGAATAAGGGGCTGGAGCTTATTGAGGCAGCATGGCTTTTTGGCATGAAAGCGGCAGACATTGATATTCTTGTTCACAGGCAGAGCATAGTCCATTCACTTGTGGAATATATCGATAATTCGGTTATTGCTCAGCTCGGTGTGCCCGATATGCGCATTCCGATTCAATATGCGCTCACTTATCCCGACCGATTTGTAAGCCCTGTAAGGCAGCTTGATCTTGCCGAGGCAGCAACGCTTACTTTTGAAAAGCCTGATTATGAAACCTTTTCCTGCATAAACTTATGCAGAAAGGCTTTTGAAAAAGGCGGATTATATCCTGCTGCAGTCAATGCGGCAAATGAAAAAGCCAATGAGCTTTTCAGAAACGGAAAAATCGGTTTTCTTGATATACCAAAGGCGGTTGAGGCCGCTTTTGAATGCGTTTCAGAGGCTTCGGAATACACTCTTGAACAGGTCTTTGAAACGGATAGTTTCGTTCGCGCTGAAACAGAAAGGTTATTTATATGAAAATAATTCCGCTTATAACCGCAGGTGCGGTATGGGGAAAGGTATGGCCTGTTCTTGTTGCCATAGTTTTCTTCGGCATGATAATTTTTTTTCACGAGCTTGGTCATTTTACTTTCGCAAAGCTTTTCAAAGTTCAGGTCAATGAGTTTGCAATGGGTATGGGTCCGACCCTTTTTAAATTCAAAAAGGGTGAAACAAAATATGCACTGCGTCTTTTGCCTATCGGCGGATTTGTCAGCATGGAGGGCGAGGACGAGGAAAGCGATAACGAAAGAGCGTTTTGTAATAAACCCACCTGGCAGAGGTTTATAATTGTTGCCGCCGGCGGCACGGTTAACCTCATTATGGGTGTTATTCTTGTTGCTCTTATGCTTACACAGACTGACCTCATAGGTTTACCTGAAATTCATTCCTTTGAAGAAAATTCAATAAGCAGCCAATATCTCATGGCAGGGGATGAAATCAAAAAAATCAACGGCAAAAACGTTTATTCCGAATACGATTTAAGCTTCCTTATGTCCCGCGACGATGACGGAATTATGGATTTTGTTGTTGAAAGAAACGGCGAAAAGGTTGAGCTTAACGGCGTTGAATTTCAAACCAGAAAGAATGAGGACGGAAGCCTCACAATAATATATGATTTTATTATCCGTGGTGTTGAGCCCGGTTTTTTGAGTGTAACCAAGAATGCGGTGCTCGAATCAGT
Organism: Acutalibacteraceae bacterium; assembly: GCA_045125175.1. Classification (GTDB taxonomy): domain Bacteria; phylum Bacillota; class Clostridia; order Oscillospirales; family Acutalibacteraceae; genus CAG-177. The sequence goes on along the minus strand of JBGVNA010000208.1, from coordinate 18,650 downwards.
TTCAATCGGGCGCATTGTGTGGATCAGCCTGCTTGACCTTGTAACAGGGCAGTACGGTCTGAATGACCTTTCGGGTCCTATAGGCACTGTTTCCTATATAGCGGATGCCGCTCAGGTTGCAACCCAGCAAACGGACTACACTTATCTGCTCACTATGATGGCGATGATTGCAATTAATATCGGTCTGTTTAATCTTCTTCCGCTACCCGCTCTTGACGGCGGCAGACTTTTCTTCCTTGCAATCGAATTCGTTTTCAGAAAGCCTGTGCCTGCAAAATATGAGGGCTGGGTTCATGCAATAGGATTGGTTCTTCTTTTACTGCTCATGGCGGTAATTTCCTTCAGCGATATAATGAGGTTAATCAGAGGTTAGTAAGATGACAAGACGAAACAGCAGGAAAGTTAAGGTCGGCGGTATTTATATCGGCGGCAATTCAAAAATAACCGTTCAGTCCATGCTTAACAAGCCCGCAAGCGATATTAAAGGCAGCGTTAAGCAGGCGATTGAGCTTGAAAAAGCAGGCTGTGAAATAATCAGAGCTGCCGTGCCGGATATGGCGGCGGTGAAGCTTATTGAGGAGCTCAAGAAAAACCTTACCGTGCCTGTTGTTGCGGATATTCATTTTGATTATCGTCTTGCCCTTGCAAGCCTTGAGGCTGGGGTTGATAAAATCAGAATAAACCCCGGCAACATCGGTTCGATGGACAGGGTAAAGGCGGTTGCAGATGTCTGTAAGGCAAGAAATGTGCCTGTACGTATAGGTGTCAATTCGGGATCTCTTGAAAAAGAATTGCTTTCAAAATACGGCTCGCCATGCGCCGAGGCTCTTGCGGAAAGTGCGCTTAACCATGTTTCCTTGCTTGAGCAGTGCGATTTTAACGATATAATAATTTCAATCAAATCATCAAATGTAAATATAATGACAGAAGCCTACAGGATAGTTGCGCAAAAATGTGATTACCCTCTGCATCTCGGTGTTACAGAAGCGGGAACACATAATATGGCACTTATAAAATCGTCAATCGGAATCGGTTCGTTGCTGCTTGAAGGTATCGGTGACACAATCAGAGTTTCCATGACTGATGACCCTGTTAAAGAGGTTTCGGCGGCAAACGGAATTTTAAAGGCAATCGGTCTTAAAACAGATTGCCCCGATATTGTTTCATGCCCTACATGCGGCAGAACAAAAATTGACCTTATCGGATTGGCAAATGAGGTTGAAGCGCGCCTTTCGGGATGCAAAAAGAACATAAAGGTTGCCGTTATGGGCTGCGCAGTCAACGGTCCGGGTGAGGCAAGAGAAGCCGATATCGGCATTGCAGGCGGCGATGGCTGTGCTTTGATTTTCAAAAAAGGCGAAATAATCTGCAAGGTATCCGAAACAGAAGCAGTAGAAAAACTTATTGAAGAAATAGACAGATTATGAGGAAAAAATGCAGGAAAACAGTATTTTAAATTTTATAGGGGAGCTTATCAATGCGGGTCTGCGTGAGATGTTTGCGGGTGGCAGTGTTGAAAAAATCTTCCTTGATGAGGACACGATGAAACTGAGCATAACTGCTCGGTTTGATCGTTATATAGAGGATAATTTTATTATCTCGGCTCAGAATGAAATTAAAAATGCGCTCGGAATAAACAAGGTTGTTATTGAACCTCATTATCATCAGAGTGCGTTTTCAGATAAGTGCGCCCCGCAGCTTGTGAGAGTGCTCAAAGAGAATATAGCTGCCGCAAACGGATTTTTGGAGAATGCAAAATTTATATTCGGTGATAATTCGGTTGAAATAACTGTTTTTAACGGTGCATATATTCTCAACGATGCAGGTGCAAAGGATTTTCTTGTGAAATACATAAGAGAAACCTTTGGCGTGCAGACAGATGTTGCGATAAAAGGCGAGGGGGGAGCACCGAAGCTTGACTCGCCCGAATATGTTCAGATGCAGGCGGATAATATCAAAATCGAAGTGCCTGTTGCGGAGGAAGCGAAGAAACCTAAAGCACCGAAGCAGGAATATGAGGATTTGCCCATTTCGCTTACCAACGCAAAGGTTATTTACGGCAACAAAATCAAGTCAAAGCCCGTGCCACTCAGCGGCGTTTCGATTGAAGACGGTAATGTCACTGTCTGGGGCAGAGTATTTTCGCTTGATATGCGTGACACCAAGGACGGAAAGCGCAAAATAATTAACTTTAACATAACCGACAAAACAAATTCATATACAGTCAAGATTTTTGAAGCAACCCAGAATTGCGAGCAGCTTGTTGCAGGGCTTGCAGACGGCAAGGTTGTTATGCTCAGGGGTCACGTTGAGTATGACGATTATATTAAAACATACTGCATCAAGGCAAATTCCGTTATGCTCATTGAAGAAATCGGCATAAAGGATACCTGCGAAGAAAAGCGCGTTGAGCTGCATATGCATACCAATATGTCTGCAATGGACGGCATGACGGGTGCGGCAAAGCTTGTTGCAAGAGCCGCAAAATGGGGACACAAAGCCGTTGCCATAACAGACCACGGTGTTGTTCAGGCTTTCCCCGAAGCCGCAGCGGCAGCAAAGAAAAACGGTATAAAGGTTATCTACGGCATGGAGGGCTATCTTGTTGATGATTCGGCAAAGATAGTAACAGGCGATGCCGATATGCCCTTGAGCGGAACATTCGTTATTTTTGACGTTGAAACAACGGGTTTGCGCACGGACAGAGTGCGCCTTACCGAAATCGGTGCGGTTAAGTATGTTGACGGTGCAGAGAGAGGCAGATTCCAGACCTTTGTTAATCCCGAAATGCCCATTCCCGCAAAAATAACCGAGCTTACGGGTATAACCAACGCCATGGTTGCCAATGCTCCCAAAGAGGGAGAAGCTGTCCGTAAATTCTTTGAATTCTGCGGTGACGGCGTGCTTGTTGCGCATAATGCAACCTTTGATACCAATATCATAAAATATGCCTGCCAAAGAAACGGCATAGAATATAATTATTCGCATATTGATACTCTTGTTATGGCTCAGAACCTTGTTGAGGGAATCAAAAACTATAAGCTTGATTCGCTTCAGAAGCATTTCAAGCTTCCGTCATTTGATCATCACAGGGCGGATGAGGATGCGGGTGCGCTTGCCGGGATTTTTGAAAAGCTTATGGAGCTTTGCGCCGAAAAAGGTGTTCAGAACGTTAATGAAATCAATAAAAAAGTTCCCGTTAACCCGAAACGTCTGCCCACATATCATATAATTCTTCTTGCGAAGAATAAGGTGGGCCTTAAGCATCTTTATCAGCTTATTTCAAAATCAAATCTTGAATATTATTACCGCCATCCCCGAATTCCGAGAAGTGAGCTTGTTGCTCATAAAGAGGGTCTTATAGTCGGCAGTGCCTGCGAGGCGGGTCAGCTTTATCAGGCGATTTATATGGGTATGCCTAAAGAAAGACTGCATGAAATTGCAGATATTTACGATTATCTTGAAATTCAGCCAAACGGCAACAACGCTTTCATGGTTCGTGAGGGCATGGTTGAGTCCGAAGAGGATTTGAATGAAATAAACAGGCGTATTATCCACCTTGCGGATGAGCTTGATATTCCCGTTGTTGCAACGGGTGACGTTCACTTCATGGAAGAAACGGACAGCATATACAGAGAAATTCTCATGGCGGGTCAGGGTTTCAAGGATGCCGCTCAGCAGGCGCCGCTTTATCTGCGCACGACGCAGGACATGCTTGCCGAATTCGCATATCTCGGCGAGGATACAGCTTATGAGGTTGTTGTTAAAAACCCCAACCTTATTGCGGATATGTGCGAGGAAATCAAGCCGATTCCCGACGGCACCTATCCTCCCAAAATTGAAGGCTCTGATGAAGAGCTTCGTAAAATCTGCTATGACAGGATGCAGGAATATTACGGCAATCCTTTGCCTGAATATATCAGAGAAAGGCTCGAAAAAGAGCTTGAATCAATCATCAAAAACGGTTTCGCCGTTCTTTATATTATCGCTCAGAAGCTTGTATGGAACTCGATGGATAACGGCTATTACGTCGGCTCAAGAGGTTCGGTCGGTTCATCATTTGTTGCATTCGCGGCAGGTATTTCAGAGGTTAATCCTCTTGTGCCGCACTATATCTGTGAGGACTGCAAGCACAGCGAGTTCTTCTATAAAGGCGAATACGGCTCAGGCTATGATATGCCTCCCAAGGACTGCCCCGTGTGTGGCAAGCCTATGCACCGTGACGGTCACGATATTCCGTTTGAAACATTCCTTGGTTTCTACGGCGACAAGCAGCCCGATATCGACCTTAACTTCTCGGGTGAATATCAGTTCTATGCTCACAGATACACTGAAGAGCTTTTTGGTAAATCACATGTTTTTAAGGCGGGCACAATAGGCACGCTCGCCGATAAAACCGCTTTCGGCTTTGTTAAAAAGTGGGCAGAAGAAAAAGGAGTTATCCTTTCAAGAGCAGAGGAAGAGCGTCTTGTTCAGGGTTGTGTAGGCGTTAAAAGAACAACGGGTCAGCATCCGGGCGGTATGGTTGTTGTGCCTGCCGATATGGATGCCGAGGATTTTACCCCCATTCAGCACCCTGCCGATGATGCGGATTCCATCCACAGAACAACTCACTTCGATTTCCATTCGCTTCATGATACAATTCTTAAGCTTGATAACCTCGGCCATGATGTTCCTACTCTTTATAAGCATCTTGAGGATATGACGGGCACAAATGTTATGAAAATCGATATCTGTGACCCCAAGCTTTATGAGCTTCTCACGACTCCCGAGCCTCTCGGAGTAACCGCAGAGGATATCGACTGCGAAACTGGAACTCTTTCGCTTCCCGAGCTTGGCACACCCTTTGTACGCCAGATGCTTATTGAATCCCAACCCAAGAATTTCTCGGACATGCTCCAGATTTCGGGCCTTTCTCACGGTACCGATGTTTGGATAGGCAATGCGCAGGACCTTATCAAAAACGGCACCTGCACAATTTCCGAGGTTATCGGTACTCGTGATAATATCATGGTTTACCTTATCAACAAGGGCGTTGAAAAAGGTATGGCTTTCAAAATCATGGAAATTGTCAGAAAGGGTAAGGCTACATCACTTCTGACTGACGAGCATAAAAAGGAAATGCTTGACCACGGTGTTCCGCAGTGGTATCTCGATTCCTGCATGAAAATCAAATACATGTTCCCGAAGGCACATGCTGCGGCTTACGTAAGTGCGGCAATGCGTCTTGCGTGGTATAAGCTTTACCGCCCTGTTGAATATTATGCAACCTATATGACTGTGCGCGGTGAAGATATTGATACTGCGTCTGTTCTTGCGGGCAGGGGAGCGGTTAAGAAAAAGATGGATGAAATCAAACAAAAAATGCAGATGAAAACCGCTACCGCCAAGGAGGAAGGTACATTTACTTCACTGCAGGTTATCAACGAAATGATGGCAAGAGGTGTTGAAATTCTGCCGATTGACATTTATAAATCAACTGCAAGCCGATATATTATCGAGGACGGAAAAATCCGTCTGCCCTTCTCTGCAATTGCAGGCTGCGGCGGCAGGGCTGCCGAAGGTCTTGAGGCAGCAAGAAATGACGGCGGCGGAGAATTCCTCTCAATTGAAGATTTTCAGATGCGTTCGGGTGCATCAAAAACAATTATTGCCGCTCTTGAAGAAGGCGGAGCTTTTGAGTCGCTTCCAAAAACAACACAGTTAAGTTTCTTCTGATAGGAGAATACCATGAAATCTAAATTACCCTTACGCCAGCGTCAATGGTACAGGCTAGATAATGCAGCCAAGGTTTTTCCGGGGCAAAACAGCTCATCATGGTCAAATATGTTCAGAATTTCCGTGACGCTCAAAGAGAAGATAGACCCGGTATTGCTTGAAAAGGCTCTTAAAAAAACGATGCCACGTTTTCCCAGCTTTGATGTAAGGATGCGCAGCGGATTATTCTGGCATTATCTTGAAAAAAATCCTTACGGCGCACCTCCTGTTATGCCCGATATCGCCAACCCTTGCCAAAGGTTTAAGTGGAAAGAAAACAACGGATATCTTTTTAGGGTTTATTATTATGAAAAGCGGATTTCCGTTGAGTTTTATCATGCAATAACCGATGGCTACGGTGCGTCAAGATTCTTTATGACGTTGATAGCGGTGTATCTTCGCCTGACAGGCAAGGATATTCCGTGCGGAGAGTGTGTTCTCGACGTTAATGAGGCTCCTCATCCCGCCGAGAGTGAGGATGCTTATCTCAAAAACGTCAATTCGAAAGCTAAAGCGAAACGCATTTATAAATTTACCTATCACTATAAAGGAAAAAGACTTCCGAAGCATTATCTGAATATTACAACCGGATATATTCCTGTTTCCGCAATAAAAGAGAAGGCGGCAGAATATGCCGTAACAGTTACCGAATATCTTGCAGCTGTCCTTGTTTGGGTAATGTATAACATGCAAAAAGAAGAAAAGCGAAATAAAGAAAAGCATGTCGGCGTGCAGATTCCGGTAAATGTCAGAAATTTCTGTGAAAGCGAAACACTCCGTAATTTTATGCTTTGTTATTCTTTCCAGATTGACCCTAAAATGGGTGAATACACCTTCCCCAAAATTGTAAAGCAGCTTTCTCTTTACCTTCGTTATATAAATAACGAAAAAGAGCTTCAGGCGATGATGAAAGGCAACGCAGGCATTGAAAAAAATCCGATAATGCGTATTTTGCCATCATTTCTCAAGGATTTCGGCATAAGTGTGGTTTATAAATTCACGGGTGAAAAGGCAACGAGTGCTTTGATAACCAACGTCGGCATAATAAAAACGCCCAAAGAAATGGAACAATATATTGAAAAGCTTTCGCTTATGACGGGTCCGGGTATGCTTATAGCAAAGTGTGCCGCCCTTTCGTACAACGGCATTCTCGCACTGAGTGTTTCAAATATTTTTGAGGATACAAAGGTGCAAAGAGAAATTTTTACAACTCTTGTTAAATTCGGAATCCCCGTTAAAATTGAAAGTAACCGTCATTCGATTATGGGAGGTGACAGCTGATGTCATACTGTGTAAATTGCGGTGTAGAGCTTGAAAAAAGCTGTCCCGCATGCCCTCTTTGCGATACACCCGTTATAAATCCGAGAGAAACAATCGTAAAAGCGGAAAAACCCGTATATCCCGATGTGCTGAGTATTCCGAAATCTCTCAGCAAAAAATACTGGGCATTTGTGCTTTCGCTTGTAGTGCTGATACCCAATCTTGTTCTTATAATATTGGATATTTTTGTTTTTGAGAGCGGTATAGTAAAATATATAACAGGCGGGTTTGCTGTTGCGTGGATATGGTTTATTTTTCCGCTGCTGTGGAAAAAGCAGATACCCGTCGTATCGCTCGGAATAGATGCAATTGCCCTGCTTATGTATCTCAATATGTTCAGAATTTACGGCGATGATAACGGTTGGTTTAATTCTATAGTGCTGCCTGTTGTTATTGTTCTGTGGGCAATATGTAATCTTTTTATCCTATGGCTTAAAAAGCCGAGAAGTAAGCCCGTTATTGCAATTGCTGTGCTTGGTGCCATAAATGTTATGACATTTGTGGTTGAAATTTGCATGAATATGTTTTATAATAATAAACTGCAAATAGCTGTTTCGCTTGTTATGACGGCTTGCTGCGTGTCGCTCATGATTTTCTTTGCCGTTATGGCAAAAAGCAGGCGGCTGAAGGCTTGGGTAAGCCGCAAATTCTTTGTTTAATATTTTATTGATATAGAAAGGAAGAGTGAAAATGTCTGTCATTCCCGGTGTTGTTCTCGGTGCAGTAGGTGTTGCTGTCGGTGCAACCGCAATCAAGGCGGCTCTTTATGTTCCGAAGAAGAAGGATTTCGGTCAGCCTACTGAAGAAAAGGTTGACGAAAAGAGATGCCTGGAGCATCTTTCAAAGGCTATTTCAATCCCCACAATCAGCTATCCCGACAAAGAGAAAATTGATTTCTCTCAGTTTGATAAATTCCATGCTTTCCTTGAAGAAGCATTTCCTCTTATTCATAAGAATCTTAAAAAAGAGGTTGTTCAGGAAGCAAGCCTTATTTATCATTGGAAGGGTACAAGGGATGACCTTGAGCCCATCGCACTCCTTGCTCATCAGGATGTTGTTCCCATTTCCGAAGGAACAGAGCAGGATTGGGAGCATGCTCCTTTCAGCGGTCATAATGACGGTGAATTCATTTGGGGCAGAGGCGCTCTTGATATGAAAAACCATCTTATCGCTGTTATGGATGCTGTTGAAACTCTTCTTGAAGAAGGCTTCCAGCCTGAAAGAGATGTTTATCTTCTTTTCGGTCAGGATGAAGAGGTTGTTGCTTCAGAAGACGGCGGCGCAAAGAATATCATGCGTACTCTCAAAGAGAGAGGAATTCATCTTGATTCCGTTCTTGATGAGGGCGGCGCAATCATTCCCGTTAATATCAAGGGAATTCTCAATAATAAAGAGCTTGTCGGCGTAGGCGTTGCCGAAAAGGGCTACACCGATTTCGAAATTACCGTTAATGCAAAGGGCGGTCATTCTTCACAGCCTCCCGTGCATTCGGGCCTTGGTGAGCTTGCCAATGTTATAAAAGACCTTGAAGACCATCAGTTCAAGGCGCAGCTTCTTCCTTTTGTTAAGGAGCTTTTCTCCAACATCGGCAGAAGCTGTACATATCCTGCAAGACTTCTTATGTGTAATCTCAATTTCCTTCATCCCATTCTTAAGTTTGGTATGACAAAGATTCCTTTTACAGCATGTCTTGTAAGAACAACAACTGCTGTTACAATGGCACAGGGCAGCCCTGCTGCTAATGTGCTTCCCCAGAAGTCAAGCATTGTTGTTAACTTCAGACAGATGCCCGGCACAACCGTTAAGGATGTTGAAAAGCATATCCGTAAGGTTTGCAGAAATAAGGATATCGAAGTTAAAGTTCTTAAGGCTAAGGAAGCTTCAAAATTCTCACCTACAGATTCCAGAGCTTTCAAAATTATTGAAGAAATTGTTGTGCAGGATAATAAAGACAGCATAGTTGCTCCTTATCTTGTTATGGGCGGCACAGATGCTTGCTATTATGAGCCTATCTGTGAAAATATTTATCGCTATGCTCCTTATAAGGTAAGCGTTGCTCTTCTCCGCTGCACACACGGCACAAACGAAAGAATTCCCGTCAGTGCGGTTGCACCCGGTGTTGCATTCTTCAAGAGATATATCAGAAGGGCTTCTGCGGAATAATATGAATATTCTCATTGCGCCCGACAGCTTTAAAGGTACGTTGACCGCACGAGAGGTCTGCGATATTATCGGGCAGGCTTTTGCCGATACAATAAAGAATACAAATATAATAAAGCTCCCCGCTGCCGATGGCGGCGAGGGGCTTTGTGCCTGTTTGAGAGAAATCATCGGCGGAGAAACAAAAGAAGCCACTGTCAGCGGAGTTTTCGGTGACAAAATGACAGCCGAATATCTTATGCTTCCGGATAAAACGGCGGTTATTGAAATGGCGGCATGTGCAGGGCTTCCTCTTGCGGGTGAGAAGAAAAATCCCGAAACGGCAACCGGTTACGGTGTAGGAGAGCTTATTCTTAATGCAGTTTCAAATGGAGCAAAAAGAATTCTTCTCGGTCTCGGCGGCAGTGCAACAAATGACTGTGGGCTTGGAATGGCATCGGCGTTGGGATGGAAGTTTTTAGATGAAAATAACATTTCATTTGTGCCGACAGGCAAAACACTTGCCGATGCATACGCAATAATCAAACCTGAAAAGCCAATTGATATATCGGTTACAGCTGCATGCGACGTTGAAAATCCGCTTTACGGCGAAAACGGAGCAGCCTGCGTTTTTGCACCTCAAAAGGGTGCGGATGAAGCTATGGTTAAACGCCTTGACAGCGGACTTCGACATATTGCGAAAATAATCAAAAGTGATTTGAAAATTGATGTTTCCCAAATTAAAGGGTCAGGTGCGGCAGGCGGAATGGGCGCAGGAGCGGTTGCGTTTCTGAATGCAGAGCTAAAAAAAGGAATAGATATTCTTCTTGATACAGCCGATTTTGACAAAAAGGCAGAAAAAGCCGATTTGATAATAACAGGCGAGGGCAGGCTGGATTTTCAAAGCGTTAACGGCAAGGTTATTTCAGGCATTGCTCAAAGAGCTGTAAAGTATAACAGGAAGATTATCGCAATCTGCGGAAGCAAAGGGAAAGGCGCGGAAGAGATAAAAAAGCTCGGCGTTTCTGAGCTGTATTTCTCATGTGAGAGTGAAAAATCTTTTGATGAAATAATTAAAACATGTAAAGAAGACTTATATAATGTTGCCGTTAAGGCAGCAAATGACATAACAAAAAGCGGTATCGTATGATACCGCTTTTTTAAATATTTTATTTGATTTTTGAAAGCGACCATGCCGCAATATCCTCATAGACCTTAACGTTTTCAACCTCATTGAGAATTTCATGGCGCATGCCTGAATAAAGCTTGAGGGTTACATCGGTTTTGCCTGCCGCTTTAAGGTCATTATAAACCTGTTTGATCCCATTGCCGTAAGTGCCGACAGGGTCCTCTTCGCCCGATGTAAGCAGAATGGGAATATCCTTGCAAATGCCGGCATACCAATCCTTGCCTGAAACCTTGTTGAGAATTGTAAAAAGGTCTTTGTAGCCTGCGGCTGTGAAAAGAAAACCGCAGTATTTATCGGCTATGTATTTATCGACCTGGTTCGTATCGGTTGAGAGCCAATCAAATGGAGTTCGGCCTTCGCATCTTTTGTTGTATGGACCAAAAGCGATTTTGTTGATAAACTCACTTTTGTGCTTGCTGCCCTTTGCCTTGGCGATGGCACCCGCAAGGTGGATTGCGATGGCGGCAGCAGGATTTTTGCCGCTTGTTCCGCAGAAAATGGCTGCTTTTATTCTTTCATCATTACCGTAACGCAGTATATATTCCCTTGCAATGAATGAACCCATGCTGTGACCGAAAAACACAATGGGTGCATCGGGATATTCGGTTTTGATAAGTTCGGTAAGTGCTTTTTCATCCTCAACAAAAGCATTCCAACCCATGCTTTCGCCGAAATAACCTAAATCTTTGTCGCTCTTTATTGATTTTCCGTGACCGACGTGGTCATCAACCAAAACGGCAAAGCCTTTTTCGCAAAGATAATTTGCAAAATCTTCATAACGCTCGCCGTGTTCAGCCATGCCGTGAACAATCTGAAAAACAGCTTTCACGCCTTCGTTGGGTGCCCAGCATCTTGCAAAAACATTTGCAACGCCTGATTTTGAGGGGATTGAGTATTCTTTTCTGATGATTTCCATTATATCAGCTCCTTATTTTATAAATCCGGTAAGCCGTTTTCTTAAAGTCATTCCGACTAACGATGCAACTGGAATTTTAACGATTTCACCAATAATAAATGGCAGAACGCAAACGGTCAGCGCAGAAGAAAATCCGCTGTTGGTTTGCAGCATATACCAAAGCGTGCCAATTAAATAACATATTGCGGTGCCAAGAATGATGCTTAAAGGATAAATCCATTTTTTGTTTTCAAATTTGCCTACAAGCAAACCGATAATAACCGCGCATGGAATGTATCCTATCAGATAACCTCCGGTTATTCCTGCAAGCATGTGAAATCCGCCTCTGAAAGAAGAAAAAACCGGTAAACCTACAGCACCGAGCAGAATATATATAATAACAGCGCATACAGAAGTTTTGACGTTTACAATGCATGCGGTTATATAAATTGCAAAGGTGGCAAGTGATATCGGTATTGCTCCTGCAGGCAATGAAAGGGGAGCGAGCAAACAGATCATTGCTGCCAGAATGCCCGTGAATGCAATTTTTTGCGCTTTCATAAGTAACCTCAGTTTAAAATATATGTAAAGTTAACGGACTTTACAAAGTGGCTTGTGTGCATGTCGATTTTACAGAATCTTTAATAATATCAACAATTTCAATGCCTTCAGAACGGTAGCATGCAAATATCGCTCCAATTTCAGGAGTAAAGTCAATAAGCTTTACATTGTCGAAACCGCTTTTAGAAAGAATTGCAATGAACTTATTTCTGAAAATGATGTTATGTTGAAAAACGCCGCCCCAAAGTCCGATGGGAATGTTGCTTTTTTTTCTTTTGAGCAGACTTAGCGCTGTTTGTGAAAGCTGATGTGCTTCGCTTTCAATTATGCTTAGCGCTGTTGCATCGCCGTTTTCTGCGCAGAGCATAACTTCCTTGGCAAAAGCCGCTGTTTTTTTTCTGCTGACGGTTGTGTTATAGTACAAATCTATCAGTTCATATATATTATCGATTGAAAAATAATCAAGGCATTTTTGTGTGAGCTCTGTTTCTTTTGTGCAGCTTTCCGCAGCTCTGATTGCTGATTTGATGGCGTTTAAACCGATTGAGTATCCGCTGCCCTCATCGCCGAGAATATATCCGAAGCCGCCTGCGTGGCTGATTTCTCCGCTTTCATTGCGGCAGACTGCCATTGAGCCTGTGCCGCTGATGACAACAGCACATTCTCCGTCCTCATCCATAGCTTCAAGTGCAATAAATAAATCGGAATCCATTATTATTTTTTTGCTTTCTATTATCCCGCCACAGAAGCGCGCTGTTTCCTCATCGGTTGCTCTTTCGCCGAGTGCGGACATACCGATAACGGCGCATTCGAAGTTTTTTTGAGAGAGGCGGCTGATGATATCTGCCATTGCATTGCGTGCGTTTTCAATCCCCACTGAATAATAATTTATGCTCTCGCCGCATGCTCTGGATATAAATTCGCCTTTTTCGTTGAAAACAACAGCTGTTGTTTTGCTTCCGCCGCCGTCAACGCCGAGATAATATTTGTTTTCTTTCATAGAAACCTCCGAAAAAGCGTTTAAAATGAGTTTACAGTTTGGACATTCATTTTTCGCATCCTGTCAACATATGGATGTTAAGATATGGGTAGTGAACATAAGAGATTAATATAGATTGATTTTACTGCGAAAGGAATGATTATTATGAGTAAGATTAACAAACAACCTTGTGTAATGGTGTGTGTTACTCCTCAGCAATCATGCCAGAGGCTTATTGAAGCCGGCGCACGGATTGCAAGAGAAGAAAACCTGCCGCTTTCGGTTATAAGCGTTTTCAAAGAAAGCAACGGCTTTAATGCCAATGAGAACGGAGCACTTGAAAATCTTTTTGAATGTGCAAGAAATTATGATGCGGGCATGAATATTTATTTTAATGACAGCCCTGCACTTGTTGTTGCGGTTTGTGCAAAAAAACATAATGCGTCAACTCTTGTTACGGGCTTCCCCGCAGAGGGCAGCAGCGGTTTTATTGCAAGAATTCATGAAATTTTGCCTGAATTGCCCATAACAATGGTGGACGGTCAGTCAAGCGAATATAAAATTATTCCAATGGATAAGGAAGAAATTAAAAAAGCGAGGCAGCTGAATACAAGCTCAGTTCATTGAAGCTCCGCCGCTGAAAAGGCGGTTGACGGCTTGCCTCAATAAAGCGTAATCCTCGCCCGCAAGGGCGGGGTTTTTCTTTAATAAATCCGATGCGGCGGCGTGAGTTTCTCTTATTGCTTCGCCGTCGGTCATCATGTCGGCAATTTTAAGCTCCGGTAAACCGTGCTGACGTGAGCCGAAGAAATCACCCGGCCCTCTCAATTTCAAATCTTCATCGGCGATTCTGAAGCCGTCTGTTGTTGAAGCGAGAATTTTAAGCCTTTGTGCCGTTGTGTCATTCTGCGCATCCGATATCATTATGCAGGTAGATTTTTCAGTACCTCTGCCTATTCTTCCTCGAAGCTGATGAAGCTGAGAGAGACCGAAACGCTCGGCATTTTCGATAACCATTATCACTGCATTCGGAACGTCGATGCCGACTTCGATAACTGTTGTTGAAACAAGAAGCTGTGTTTCACCCGATGCAAAGGAATCCATAACTGCTTTTTTCTCGGCAGGCTTCATTTTACCGTGGAGAAGTCCAACCTTAAAGCCTTTGAAAAATCCGTCGGCAAGCTCCTTATAAAGCTCCGTTGCGGCGGTAAGCTCGCTTGCTTCGTTTTCTGCAACGAGAGCGCATACTATGTAGCCCTGTAAGCCTGAACAAAGATGCTTTTTTACATATCCGTAGGCGCGTTCTCTGATTTCGGTGTTTACAAGGAACGTTTCTATTTTCTGTCTGCCCTTGGGCATCTCGTCGAGAACGCTTAAGTCAAGGTCGCCGTAAATAATAAGAGCAAGCGTTCTTGGAATTGGCGTTGCAGACATAACAAGCGTATGCGGATTATTACCCTTTGAATTCAGCGACCCCCTTTGATTAACGCCGAAACGGTGCTGTTCATCTGTTACTGCAAGACCGAGATTTTTGAATTCAACATCCTTTTGAATCAGCGCATGAGTGCCGATTACAAGTGATATTTCGCCGCTCCTGAGGGCGGCTTTTATTTTTTTCTTTTCTGCCGCAGGAGTTGAGCCTGTGAGCAGACCGATATTTATATCTGTATTCTCAAACATTTTTGCAAGGGTTTTATAATGCTGCATTGCAAGCACTTCTGTCGGCGCCATCAGTGCGCTCTGAAATCCGTTGCGGGCGCAGTTATAGATAAGCGCCGCGCTTACGGCGGTTTTACCGGAACCTACGTCACCCTGCAAAAGTCTGTTCATGGGAACATTCTTTTTCATATCCTCAGCCGCTTGAGAAATTGCTCTTTTCTGAGCACCTGTTAATTCAAAGGGCAACAGTGACATAAACTCATCTGTATAATCTTTTGGCATTTCTGCCGCTGTTGAACGGCGATTTTTGCTTTTCAATCGCATAAGACCAAGCTCAAGCAAGAACAGTTCTTCAAAAATCAGTCTTCTGCGAGCTTCGCTGAGCATATCTTCGCTTTGAGGAGAATGAATGTTTCTGAGTGCCTGTTCAAGTGTCATAAGGCAATATCGGTTTCTTATATCCTCAGGTAAGGGGTCGTTGAATTTGTTGCAAACGGAAAATCCTGTTTGCACAAGCTTTTCGATTGCCCGTGAATTCATTCCTGCTGTCTGCGGATAAATCGGGCGCGTCTTTTCACTGCCGTCATATTCCGCAAATTCGGGGGACGTCATTGATTTATAATATCCTTTGCCCGTTATTTTGCCGAAAAACAAATATTCTTTACCGACTTCGAGCTTTTGAGCGGCATATTTGTTGTTAAAAAATGTTATGTCTATAAGGCTCTCGCCGTCAGTTGCTTCTGTTTTATAAAGTGTCATGCCCTTGCGGATTTTGTGTTCACGGCAGATTGTGCCGACAATGGCTTTGATGCAAACGTTTTCGTTCATGGGAGCATCTTTTATTGAACTGAATTTGCTCCAATCTTCATACACTCTCGGGTAAAAAGTCAGCAAATCCCAGAGGGTAAAAATTCCGAGCTTTGCCAGCATGGCGGCTCTTTTTTCACCCACACCCTTCAGATATTTGATGCTTGCGTTGAATTCCATTGTTTAACTCCGTTTTGGGTTTGAAGTTTCATGTTATCTATTTTTATATCGCTGAGCTCGCCGATTTCAAGTGCTCTGCTGATAGCTTTATCGGGTCTGTTGGTGTGAACATGCACCTTTATTATCCCCGAATGCTCTGCAACGGCAGGGCAATCACCGATATCAGCGAGATAACGTCTGAACGAATTTATATCCGTGCTTTTTGCTTCGTTAATCAGAAATTCCGTGCAGTATATAAAAGAAATTTCTGCTTGCGATACGGCAGATTTTTTGTTTGGCTCCGGTTTAATAAAAGCAATATCATTTTTAATATTCAGCATGCCTTCCATTATATAAACAAGGCCCTGACCGCCCGCATCAACAAAGCCGTGCTTTTTGAGAGTCGGCAAAAGATTCGGTGTTGATTTAAGAGAAGCTCTCGCACCGTTTACGGCACAAAGAAAGGTTTCGTATGCGCTTTTACCCTTGGCTGCCGCCGAATTTGCTTTGGCTGCCGCAAGACGGATAACCGTTAAAATTGTTCCCTCAGTAGGTTTTTCCACAGCGGCATATGCTTCGTCACATCCCGCTTCAAGTCCCCTTGCCAGGGAGTATGCATCAATATAATCAAGCCCGTCAATGCTTTGTGCAAAGCCTTTGAAAATAAGGGAAAATATAACCCCGGAATTACCTCTTGCGCTGCGGAAAAGCTCACCTGCTATTCTGTCTGCAAGCTCGCCTGCTCCCATATCGGGCAAATCCTTGATTTTTTCTGCGCAGCCGATAAGAGTTAGAGCGAGGTTTGTGCCTGTGTCGCCGTCGGGTACAGGGAAAACGTTGATGGAGTTAACCTCCTGCGCATGAAGTGAAATGTTTTGTGCGCCGTTTATAAATGCTTTTTTAAGTAAATCAGAGCTTATCATAATATATCAGTCCTTTCTGATATATTATGGCAACTTTTGCTTTATTTAAAACTCCATGTTTCAATGTCATAAAAAACATCGCCGTCACAGCAGGCATAATCTGCCTGCATGGCGTTTGTATATGAGGCGGCTGCATTCCTGTAGCAAAGAGGAATGAACGGCAAATCTTCGTTGAATGTGTTGATGAAATCCATCATCTCGCATTTGCCGCTAAGAAGCTGAATATAGCGCAAAACACAAGCGCCGGCGGGGTCAAGTCCGTAGCCTTCGCTGCCGCCGAGCAGGGGCGATAAATCCATGTTTGGCGACAGGCGGATTTCGCCTATATACATATCATATGAGCCAAGCTCAACAGCTTCGGTGTAATACTGAGGCTCATAATTTTTAAGATTAACTTTAAACCCGAGAGCAGAGAGATAGCTTTGGATAAATTCGGCTGCTTCGAGTTTGAACTGATTTTCTTTATTTACGAGAAGAGAAACTTCTTTTTGCGTAATGTCAATACCCGATTGAGCTATCAATTCCTGTGCCTTTTCCGTGTCAACGGAAATCATAAGATCCTTTGATGCGAGCTTGTACCAATCCGGATTAAAAGGGGAATAAGTTTCTCTTGCGTGGCCCTGAAAAGCGGTTGAAGTTATTTCCTTTCGGTCAATAATAAGATTTACCGCCTGACGGATAAGAGGATTTGAGAAAATTTCACTTGATGAATTAAATGCAAGATATATGAAATTATTAATGCCCATATCAATTGTTTTTGCGTTTATTCTTGAATAAGTTCCGTCACTTAAATCGTTATAATAAAAACCGGTGTTGCCTATTTCAAGGCTGCTTTCAATTGAACTGCTGTCCCTTACGGGAACAAGCATGATTGTTTTTATTGAGGGGTTGAATCCCGATTTGTGGCTGTTAACCACGAGATAGACCGTTTCGCCCGAAACCTGAGCCGCATATCTGCCCGAGCCTGTGGGCAGTTCACCCTCTGAACCATTTTTAACGATGGGAAAGGTCAGGCATGCAAGAGCATAGGGGTCTGTCTGCTCAAGAGTGAAAACAAGCATGTTTGATGATGAAATGCTTGCTGAAGCAAAGTTTCTGAGTCTTTCGGAATAAAACGGAGAAAGCTTTGCCTGATTAAAGGAATAAGCAACGTCGTTGGCGGTTAAGGCAGTGCCGTCTGAAAATTTAAGCGAATTAAGAGTGACATTCACTGTTGTTCCGCTGACTATTGAACTTTTCGCTATAACAGGAACAGGCTCATAGTTTTTATCGAGCTTATAAAGTCCGTCATAAATAAGACCCAGGATCTGAATGTTTGCAGACATTGTGCATGTGAACGGGTCAAGCATATCGGCTTTTGAGTATGCAAGCTTCAGCGTGTTTTCTGTGCCTGAACTGATATTTGTGACGAGCTGCGGGTTATTCGGCTCGTCTGCGGTGCCGTCGCATGAGCAAAAAAGTGTAAAAATCAAGGAAAACATAAGAATTAAAGCGGTGAATTTTTTCATTTTAATCAACCTTATTTAAATCAAGAATAATTTTGCCCGCCATTATCATACCTGCAACGGGCGGAACAAAAGGCAGGCTTGCGGGAGTTTGTCTTTTGCTTGTTTCTTCGTTTGTCTGAGCGGGTTTTTGAGGCTCTTCGGGTGACCAGACAACGTTAAGTTTTTTTACACCTCTTTTTCTCAATTCTGTTCGCATAACCCTGCAAAGCGGGCATCCGCTTGTTTTGAAAATATCTGAAACCGTGAATAGTGAGGGGTCAAGCTTGTTGCCCGTGCCCATGCAGGCAATCATGGGGATGCCAAGCTGCTGCGATTTAACCGCAAGGTCGATTTTTGCGCTTACTGTGTCTATGGCATCGGCAATATAATCATACTCATTAAGAGAGAATTCATCGGAATTTTCGGGCAAACAGAATTTTTGAAGTGCAGTAACTTTGCAGTTTGGGTTGATATCAAGAATTCTTTCTTTTACAACTTCAACCTTAGGTTTGCCGACTGTTGAATGCAGAGCGCAGAGCTGGCGGTTAAGATTTGTGACGGAAACAATGTCGTTATCAACGATTGTCAGCATGCCTATTCCCGCTCTTGCAAGAGCTTCGGCTGTATATGAGCCTACTCCGCCAAGGCCGAAAAGGATAACGCTTT
Organism: Acutalibacteraceae bacterium; assembly: GCA_045125175.1. Lineage (GTDB taxonomy): Bacteria > Bacillota > Clostridia > Oscillospirales > Acutalibacteraceae > CAG-177. The sequence goes on along the minus strand of JBGVNA010000208.1, from coordinate 109 downwards.
TGCCTGCCAATCTTGCCGTTGAATCTTCGCCGAGTATCATTTCCGTTCTCAGAAACTGCGAATGCTCCATATACCTGCACCTCCCTACACTGATACATAATATATAATA
>JBGVNA010000207.1:0-9537 GCA_045125175.1 Acutalibacteraceae bacterium | reverse complement strand
TCGCACCTTAAAATGAGATAGTTTGGATATAGAACAAGGCAAAAAGCGCAGAAATCCTTGACGGATTTCGAGCATTTTTAACGCAGTTATATGCCAAAATATCCTTTTTAAGGCTTAATTTCATTATGGAGTGCCGCCCTTGAGCGGTCTTTTTTTATGCGGGAATATATTCAAATGTAAAGCAATGAGAACGGATTTTATATTTCATAACATTCGCTCTGAAGGCGTTACCCCTCATTTCATAGTTGCCGACTCTCATCGTTGTTACGTAGCCGCAGCTTTCGCCTCTGCAGCCGTCATGCGAAACGATTTTAAGCCATTCGGCGGGGTTATCGCCAAGCTTCATGTCCAGATTCTTTTCGCTTGCATAATTCCCGATAAGCTTCTTCATATCCTCTGCGGAAATTTCAAATTCCGTTGCCTTGGGGTCTTCGGGGCTTGAAACGCCGCCTGCAAGATAGGGATATTTTGTGCCGCCCCATACACTTGAAGCAGAAGCGGTTTTTCCCGCCGAGGTTGAGTAATAGCAGGTAAAAGCGGCAGAGCCGTTATAATCAACATACTGCGCTGCGGGAGTGCCGTCGTCGCTCTCCATGCCGAGCACCGCAAGGCAGGCTTTATGGATATTGGTGCCCTCATAGGCATAATCTTCATCGTAAACATGCTGGTCTGCTCTGACCTCAAAGCCGTAATGCTTGGCATATGTATAAATCGCAACAATCTGCGCTTTGAGAGCTTCAAGTGGCGCACTTGCTCCGATTTCGGGCTTCGTTGATCTGCAGAGATATTCAACAATCGGAATATCCTTTCCGCCGTATTTTATTGTTGCGGGAGTTGAAGAATCGGTCTTAAGGGTTGTGTCGGGAAAATAATGAGTAACAATTTCTTTATAATCACTGCCGTTTTTCGCCATATGGATTGCGCCGTTCTGGCTCATACCCACGCCGTGACCGTAGCCGTAAACCTTAAAAACAAACTTGCCGCTTGCCGAGGTGCTTTCACCCGTTGTTGCTCCGGTTGTTTCTTTTTTGGTTGTTGTTTCGGGCTTCTGCGTTGTTGTAACGGTAGTTTTCTGCGTTGTTTCGGTTGTTGTTGCCTTTGTTGTGGCTTCAGTTGTTGTTTTCGTAGTGGTCGCCTTGGTTGTTTTCGCCGTCTGAATAACGGTTGTTATAATTTTCGTTACTTTTTCGGTAACTGCTTTTGTTGTTGAGATAACGGCAGTTACCGTTTTTGATTCCGTCAGCAATGAAGTTGTTGTTTCCTCGGGAACAACGGCAACCGCATCCGAATCGAAATCTTCAAGTCCGCTGCCACCATGATAACCGATGAACACGTTGGTGTTTTCTTCAACCGTGCCCGCAGCATGAAGCGGCGCATCAGCATTTGAAAGGGTTGAATCGGTATTTTCTCTGCCGAGAACAAAGGCGATAACAAGGCACGCAATTATCGCAACCGCAATGGCGGCAATCGCAATAATAAGCGGGGTTTTTGAATTCTTGGGTTTCTTTGGAATATCGGGGATAACAAGTCCCGTTGCCGAAAGCTCCTCAAGCATGCCGCAGAGCTGAATAACAGCCGCCGCAATAAGATGCTTTTTCTCTTCGCCGGGAACTGCAAAAACTCTTGCCGCCTTTGCTCTTTCGGAATCCGCAACGCAGACTACAACATAATCCTCGCCGTTTTCGTCGGTGATTATATCGGAAATGCCTATGCCCCAGTCGGTTTTGGCGGTTTCCTTGGATAATTTTGCGCTCTGAGCAATATAATCCTCAACGCTTTCGTTTTCGAGCATATCCCTTTGAGTTGATTCGGGAACAAAGGCATCGTCGGCATCAGGCACCGCATTGATAACGGAAAGCAGGGCTTTCGCCGTGCCGCAGGGCGAAACAGCAACGGTTCTGCCGCTGTCTATAACCTTTTTAACGCTGTCCTTAACCTGCGCAAGACCCGCTTTTTTCGGCTTTGCCGCATCGGGAAAAGCCTTTTGAAGAATTGCGCTTAATCCCGAAGCAAAAACTCCGTCAATGAGGCTCTCGTCAAGAGGCATAAAAATCACAATACCCTCACCGAGTTCCTTTGCAAAGGCGGAATACCTGCCGTCCGCTGACACAAAAGCCTTTGCCTTTTCGGGAATTGCGGAGTGAATATCTTTTTCTTTTTCGGGAACATCATCGCCCATTGCGGCGATTACCGCACTGCTTCTGACTGTTTTTGAAGAAAAGAGCTTAAGTAAACGGATTTTTGCATTAAGGAACATTGAAAGAGGAGCAGCGGCAACAATAATCCCGCCGTCGCAGGCGCACTTGCCCACAGCATCGGCAAAAGCCTCGGCATCGCCGAAATCAGCCGATACAGCTTCGGGGTCATAGCCCCTGAGCTTCTGCTCAAGATAATCCGACGCACTCTGCGCCGAAGAAGCGCAAAGAGTGCAGATGCTCACCTTTCGTTTCATAATATCACCGTTCCTTAATTTTTTCTTCAAGCTGTTTTGCAGAGCAGATTTTCGTCAAGACAGGGGAATTGACGAAGTATTGGCGGAAAGATGCCTGCAAAATTACCAGCGTGTATCTTCCGCATAGGGATTAGTCTTTTTGTTTGTATTGTACCATACCTGGGGATATTTGGGATTCTGATTGTAATAAGCCTTTGAGGTGTCAACGCTGACACTTTCACCCTCACGCTTCATTCTTGCAACCACAACAAGCCTTGCATCCTCGAAATCATAGCTGCAGGTTGAAAGGGTAAGAATTTTATCGTCGACGGTAAGGTCAACACCTGTTGTGTAAAGCTTGCGCTTATCAATTTCCTTAATGTAATCCTCAAACTTTGCATCACTTATATCAATGAAGTTATAGGGGAAAACATATCCGTTATCATCAGACTCCTTGGAGTTTGTGATGAACACGGCATAAACAAACCATGTGTAATCGCCGTAAATCGTGTTGCATTCAATAACGGGAGCCTGCTCAAAGCCTTCAATTTCACGGTAATTTTCAAGCATACCGAAAATATAATCGTCATAACGCATGTTATGGCCGTAGATAACGTTGTTTCTGTGAAGGTTTTTGAGGTCTGACATTCTGTAGTCAAAGAAGGGCACACCGTAGGTTGTGTATTTTTTATAGATATCCTTTTTCAGATAATAATCGTTATCAACACCCTGAGCGATGGGAAGGTTGATATCAAAGCCGGGGATTGAAATCCAGCCTGAAAGGTCGCTGTTCTGAGCATAAAGCTGGGCATATTTTGCAAGCATTCCATCGGGAAAATCAACGCCGGGGAACATGCTTTCAAGCCCCGTATCCGCAACATCAGCCTGATCATGCTCGCTTGCGCTGTCACTCATCTGATTTGCAATTTCATCAGAGGCCTTTTTGAATTTCATGGGCTCGATAACATAGGTGTTAACAAGAATTCCGCAGCTGACGATAATTGTTATAATCGAAATTGCAAGAACAATTTTTCTTATGATATCGCCTGCACCGCCCGAGGGCTTTTCCTCCTCAGTCTTTTCTTCTTTTGCCTTTTTTTCTTCCGCCGCCTGATTTGCTTCGAATTCCTCTTCGGTAATGAACGCAATTCCGCTGCTCATCGACTCGGCTTCATAAAGCTTTTCGGGTTGAGCGGCAGCAGCATCATAATCGTTGCCGTCATCGGGAACATCGATAACAAAGCCTGCGGGTGCTTCTGCCTCTTCAGGCTTTTCTTCGGGAACCTCGTCACCGAGAAGAATTGCAAGCTCTCTTTCAAAATCATCGTCTGATTTGCTTTCGGGCTCAGCTTCTGCAGGCTCTTCTTCGGCAATTTCAATAATGCTGTCAGCATCTGCATCGGAGCTTTCCTCCACAAGTCCGCCCCAGTCAATATCAGTTTCGTCCGAAACCTCTTCGGCTTCAAAGGCAGCAGGGTTGGTTACGAGCTGCGCCGCCGAGGAGAGCTCCTCTTCAACGGTGGCAATGCCCTGATTTGATTCAATTTCGGAAAGAATATCTCCAAAACCTGTTTCACCGTCGGAATCCGCCTTAAGCATATCAATCATGCTGAAAATATCGCTCTTGGCATCATCGGTTTCGGGCTCTGCCGAGGCTTCAACAGCCGCTTCGGGCGCAAAAAACGCTTCCTCGGGTATATCCGCCTGTTCGTCCTCAACAGCGTATTCATTCTGCTGAGCTTCGTCGAGCGAAACAACGGGGATATCATCGTCAAAATATTCCTCGGGGTTCATCCATAAATCCTCAAGAGTTGCCGGCTCGCTTTCGGCGGGAGTTTCGGGGTCTGAAAGAGCAACCTTTTTAGGCTCTGCCTCGCTCGCAGTGAGCACCGACATGGGCTTGGGCACAATGGTTTCCGGTCCGCTGCCCATAATATCGTCATAAAGGCTCTGAAGCTCGCTTTCGATGCTCTTTTCTGTATTTTCTATATCCTCATGAAAGCCGTCAAAAACGGGCGAAGCCTTTGAATTTTCCTCAAGAAAATCGTTGAAATCTATTTCTCTTATCGCTTCATCATCTGCGATAAAATTGACCCCTTCGGGCAATGATGAAGGGTTTTTATTCTGATTGTCATTGTTAGCCATATCAATTTCCTCCTTTATCGCAGTTATCAGTTGGGGCTGGGCTGCCATTTGGCTGAATTTTTATAGGGATTTGTTTTTCCCTTGCTGTTATACCACACCTGCGGTCTGCGGTAATCGGGGTTATCCTTAACGAGAGAGGTGTCGATTTCCTCGCTCTCTCCCTCATGCAGCAGCCTGCCGACAACAACGAGCCTTGTGTCAACGCTCTTGCCGTAATCATAAATGCAGGTAGAGAGTGTGATAACCTTATCGGTGGGTTCAAGGGAAACGCCTGTTTCATAAAGCTTTCGCTGATTGACCTGCTCAATGTAGCCCACCATGTTGTTTTCGCTCATATCGGGATAAATGTAGTTGAAGAAATATCCGTTATCTGCCGAGGGCTGAGTTGTTGAAAGGAAAACGGCGCAGATTTTATAGGTGTATTCTTCATAAAGTGTGCTGTATTTTATGATGGGATTTTCAATGAAATGGTTCTTATCCCTGTAATCATAGAGGGAACGGAAAGACTGCTTGGGAATTCCGTCGGATCTGCCCGTTGTGTGGCCGTGGATAACCGTATTTTTTGAAATTCCGTCTTTAACGCAGCGATAATCAAGATATATGTTGCCATAGTTTGTGTTGGTTGTTTCGTAGGTTGTTCTGTTATAGAAATCCTTTGTGAGATAATAGCTGTTGTCATCGCTCTGAACAACGGCGGTATCCATCTCCGTGCCGGGAATCGAGAGCCAGCCTGCAAGGTCGCTGTTGATTGAATAAGCCTGCTTGAGCTCTTCAAGAATACCTGCGGGGTATTCCTTCTGAGCCTTCATATCGTTTGAAACAACGCCGTCAAGCTCTGCCGAGGAAGCATCTGTCTGAACATCGCCGTTTATCACATATCCGCCTGCGTTTTTATCAATCTCAACCGCTTCGGGTTCTTTTGTGAAATTCACAACGGAAAGAACGATTAAAACCACCGAAATAACGGCAAAAACCGAAGTGAGTATCAAGGGCAATTTTTTTGAATTCATTTTCTCATTTCCTCCATATAAATTCTTGCAAGATTGAGGGCACGGGAGCCGTTGACATAGCGGTTATACTCCCTGTCATTTCTGCCTGTTTCAATCTTTTCGCAAATCTGTCTGTCCTTGGCATCAAGGGCAATGAAGCAAAGACCGGCGGGCTTGTCCGTGCCGTCGCTGCCCGGCCCTGCGATGCCTGTTACGGATATTCCGATATCCGCCCCCGAAACGCGGCGAATGCCTGCCGCCATTTCTCTTGCGGTCTGTTCACTGACTGCGCCGTATTTTTCAAGCGTTTCTTTTTTTACACCTAAAACCTGCTGTTTAACCTCGTTCGAATAGGTTATTGCGCCGTAGCCGAAAACACTGCTTGCGCCGGGGATATCCGTTATTCTTTTGGGGATATAGCCTGCCGTGCAGCTTTCCGCCGTGGCGATTGTCATGTTATTTTCTTTGAGGAGCTCAACGACTCTTTCTTCGATGCTTTCGCTGTCAATGCCGTAAACACAGCCGCCGAGCCTTGATTTTATTTCTTCGATAACGGGCTTGCAAAGCTCTTCCGCTTCCGCTTCGCTCTGCGCCTTTGCGGTAACTCTGAGCAGTGCCTCGCCTTTTTTTGCATAGGGTGCAACTGTGGGGTTTTCATTCTCCAGCAAATCGGAGCAAATCTCCGCCATTGCGCTCTCGCCTATGCCCATTGTTCTCACTGTATGGGAAACTATTGCGCCCTCGGCATATTCCGCAAGGAAGGGAACAACGCTTTCTTTATACATCGGCGCCATTTCGTAGGGCGGACCGGGAAGAATAACAACGCATTTGCCGTTTTTCTTAAGACCCAGACCGGGCGCGGTGCCGTTATGATTTTCAAAAACCGTTCCGCCGACGGGAACATAAGCCTGCCTGAGATTGCTCTCGGGCATATCGTAGCCCTTTGAGGCAAAATATTTTCTGATGCCCTCTGCGATTTCTTCGTCGAGCCTCATTTCAAAGCCCATGACATCGCAGCAGACATCCCTTGTGATATCGTCAGCCGTCGGTCCGAGTCCGCCCGTTGCGATAACGATATCGCTTCTTTCAAGGGCAGTTCTTAATGCGGCGGCAAGCCTTTCGTGATTATCGCCGACGGTTGTGTGCCTGAGAACGGAAATGCCGAGCTTTGCAAGCTCAACGGAAAGATATCTTGAATTTGTGTTCAGAATATCGCCGAGCAGTATCTCCGTGCCGACGGAAAGTATTTCGCAAACTGACATTTTCGGTCTCCTTTCAGTCGAAATGAATTGCCTTACGGCATGAATTGATTGCATCATGAATTGCGGAGCAATTCAAATCATGGAGCGAAGCGAGAAATCATGACTGAAAGTCAATTCATGGCGAAGCCAAATCATTCATCAATAAGCATTAATCGGAACAAATCTTGCGTTCTCTGCCGCTTCGTTAACAAGCCTGTCCACCTCAAGAGCCTTTTCGCATTCCTCAACATAGTCGAGAGTAGGCCTTGTTCTGGGGTGCTTTGGCGTGAACACCGTGCAGCAGTCCTCATAGGGAAGAATTGATATATCAAAGGTTTCGATTTTTCTTGAAATCGCAACTACCTCGTCTTTATCCATGCCGATAAGGGGGCGGAAAACGGGCATTTCGCAGACCGCATCCGTGCATGCGATTGCAGGCATCGTCTGGCTTGCAACCTGACCCACGCTTTCACCCGTGATGAGCGCACCCGCATTGTCCTTTGCGGCAATTTTCTGCGCAACTCTCATCATCATGCGGCGCATGATAACGGTGAAAATATCCTCGGGGCAATTATCCTTGATAAGCTCCTGAGTTTCGGTAAACGGAACAACCCAGAGAGTTATTCTGCCCGAATATTTGCTGACCTGCTTCAAAAGCGAATGCACCTTCTGCTCCGCTCTTTCGCTTGTGTAGGGGGGTGATGCAAAGTGGATTGCGATAAGCTCAAGGCCCCTCTTTGCCATCATATAAGCAGCAACGGGGCTGTCAATACCGCCTGAAATAAGAACTGCCGCTCTGCCTGCCGAGCCTGTGGGCATGCCGCCCGCGCCCTTAATCTGCTTGCCATGAATATAAGCATGAGAATCTCTTATTTCAACGGTAACAACCATATCGGGGTTATGAACGTCAACAACAAGATGAGGGAATTTGCGCAGAAGATATCCGCCCGTTTCCCTGCAGATTTCGGGAGAGGTAAGCGTGAATTTTTTATCGGAACGCTTGGCTTCAACCTTGAAGCTTCTGATACCGAGAAGTTGGGGAGCCAGATATTCTTCGGCGCTTCTCAGTATTGTTTCCATATCCTTTTCAACCGCCGCCGCTCTTGAAAAACCTGCAATGCCGAAAACCTTGCTGATACGCTCGATTGCTTCATCAAGGTCTGCCTCACCGTTTTCAGGCTCTGCAATTATCGTTGACTGGGCGATTGTGAATTTGAACTTACCTGCGCTTTCAAGCCTGCGACGCATATTCTTAACAAGCATATCCTCAAAGGTTCTTCTGTTAAGACCTTTAAGGGCAAGCTCACCGTTTTTTATCAGAATTATTTCTTTCATTTTTTCACCTTTTATTTTATCGCTCTTATCACCTTTTTGCCCTCGGCTATGCCGAGAAGAAGAGCATCGATTTCCTGAACTGTCGTAAATCTTGAAAAGCTGATGCGCAGAGGACTGTCAAGCCTTCTGCGGTCAAGACCCATCTGCATGAGCACATGGCTCTTTTTGCCCTTTGAGCATGCCGAACCGCTTGAAACGCATATTCCTCTTTCCGAAAGGAAATTGAGCATCGGCTCGGATTTTATTCCCAGAACCGAAATATTGGTCACATAAGGCAGAGCATCGGGCGGAGAATTAATAACAATATCATCCATTTCGCCGAGCTTTGAAACCATATAATCCCTGAGCATTTTCACGTGTTCAAGCTCACGCTGAGGGTCGGGCATCGCTTTTGCGGCTGCTGCAAAGCCTGCAATTGCGGGCATTGCTTCCGTGCCGGGTCTGATTTTCTTTTCCTGCTCACCGCCGATGGTCCGTGGCTTGATTTTTACGCCCTTGCGTATATAAAGCGCACCGACACCCTTGGGGCCGTGGATTTTATGAGAGCTTACCGTCATAAGGTCAACGCCGAGAGTCACGGGCTTGACGGGCATTTTGCCGAACGCCTGAACCGCATCACAATGGATAAGCGCAGGCGACCTTGCCATCGTTGCCGCACGTTTTGCCGCCTGAACGGGCATAACCGTGCCGACCTCGTTATTGACGAGCATAATGGAAATGAGAATTGTATTTGAATTAACGGCATTATAAAGGTCTTTTTCGTTTATTCTGCCGTAATTATCAACCTTAAGCCTTATAACCTCAAAGCCGTCAGCTTCAAGTCGGCTGAGAGTATCTTCAATGCTGGAATGCTCAACGCTCGTTGAAACTATCCGTCTGCCCATGCGGCGCATCTGATATGCCGCACCGAAAAGGGCAAGATTGTTGCTTTCCGTTCCGCCCGATGTGAAGAAAATTTCCTCGGGCTTGCACGAGAGCTTTGCCGCAATTTCTTCTCTTGAACGGTCAAGCAGTTCCTTTGCTTCATTGCCGACCCTGTGGAGGGATGATGGATTGCCCCAGCACTTTGTCATAGCATCCGCAACGGCATTAACTGCTTCGCAGCAAGGAGCCGTTGTTGCGCTGTTATCAAAATATGCAGTCATCATTTCGTTTTCCCCTCTGTCGGCACTACACCCATTATAATCATATTTAAAACATTATACACTATTTTCTCCCCACTTGCAATATATTTTTTCTGCACGGAGCCGTTTCACGTGTAGGTTTACAATAGAAGTGTTACAAAAGCGAAAAAATAAATGACGAATGGAAAAACCTGTGTTACAGTTAAGTTGCTCAGACAAAACCGACAGGAGGTTAACCATTCGTCATGACAACTGTAACACAAACAATGAGG
>JBGVNA010000206.1:0-4712 GCA_045125175.1 Acutalibacteraceae bacterium | reverse complement strand
TTCAGCTATATCGCCATCACGAGTGATATGCTCACAGGAAATCAGGACATCTTTCATTTCACCGCCGTAAGCTCCTGCGTTCATATATGCCGCACCACCTGCTGTGCCGGGAATACCAAATGCAAATTCAAGACCTGTCAGCGAATTTTCAAGTGCAAAGCGGCACAATTTAGACAGCGATACACCGCTTTGACAACAAATTGTTGTTTCATCGATAAGCTCAATTTTATCCATACGGCAGGTGTTGATTACAACACCTTTGAATCCCTCATCGCTTATGAGAAGATTGCTTCCTTTACCTATAACAAGCACAGGGATACCGTTTTTTTCAGAGAAAAAAGCTAATTTTTTGAGCTTATCGGTTGTATCGGGAAATGCCATAAAGTCAGCTTTTCCGCCTATTTTAAAGCTCGTATAGTCTTTAAGCAAAGCTTCTGTTGAATATTCACATTCCATAGTTTTGCATATATTGCAAAGTTCACTATATGAGCTCATAGTTTCCTCCGAAAAATTATTCATCAAGAAGTGCTGCTCCAAAGATACCTGCATCATTGCCAAGTTCTGCAGCAACTATTTTTGTTTGTTTTGAAGCGTAAATGCTGTATCTTTCATCTTCTACATGCTTTCTGATAGGAGCAAGAAGTGTTTCGCCTTCGTGACTGATACCTCCGCCAATGCAGACAAATTCAGGCTGGAAGGTGTTTATTATATTATTTACACCAACAGCAACATAGTATATATAATTATCAACAACCTTTTTGGCGGTTTCATCGCCGAGGCGCATAGCATCAAATGCTGTTCTGCCGCTTGCATTATCAATATTACCGTTTACAAGCTGCCACATCTTGCTTTCTTTATTCTCAAGCATAGCTTCTTTTGTCTGTGAAATAAGCGCTGTAGCTGAAGCGTACTGCTCCCAGCAGCCCTTTCTTCCGCAGTTACACTGCTTGCCGTTAACCATAATAACGGTGTGACCCATTTCGCCGCCGGCATAGTTTACGCCGCTGACAATTTTACCGTTAACAATAATACCGCTTCCAACGCCTGTTCCGAGAGTAACGGCAACAAAGTTACCAACACCCTTGCCAACGCCGGCTATAGCTTCGCCGAGAGCTGCGCAGTTTGCATCGTTATCAAGATAAACGGTTTTGCCAAGCCTTGCTTCAAGCATTTCTTTAGCGGGAACATTATTGAAAGCAAGGTTGTTTGCGAACTCTATGTGACCATTGTTTTTATTAACCGAGCCGGGAGTACCTACACCGACAGAAACAACATCATCCATTGAAATACCTGCATCTTTAACAGCCATTTCAACCGCAACAGCTATATCGTCAAAAATTTCCTCTGCAGGTCTGGGGCACTTGGTCTTAACCTTTCCCCTGCCAATGATTTTCATATCCTCTGTAACAACACCTACAGCGATATTTGTACCTCCGAGATCAACACCGATTCTATACATATTTTATTACCTCCAAAATATTTTTATCCTTTTTTATTAAAAGTTGTGCCAGAATTCAAGCTCTTTTTTTGCGGGAATGATGTCATCTGTCATCCCAAGGCTGTGAAGAAGCTCTCTGGCTGCATTATAGCCCATCTTTTTCTGCCTGTTGTTCATTGCGGCAGCCTCAATAATAATTGAAAGGTTTCGTCCCGGTTTAACCGGAACTGTTGTAACAGGAACCTTTATATCAAGGATTTCGGTATATTCATTTTCCAAACCAAGACGGTCATAAACCTTTTCACTGTCCCAAGGCTCAAGCTGAACAACCATATCAACTTTTTCGGTCATTTTAACAGCACCCATACCAAAAAGCCGTCTGGCATTCAGAACACCTACACCTCTGAGTTCAATGAAATGGCGGATATTATCGGGTGCGGAACCAACAAGAGTTTTATTTGATACTCTGCGGATTTCTACTGCGTCGTCTGCAATAAGTCGGTGACCTCTCTTGATAAGCTCCAATGCAGTTTCGCTTTTACCTACACCGCTATCACCAAGAATAAGAACACCTTCGCCGTAAACCTCAACAAGAACACCGTGGCGGGTAATTCTTTGTGCCAATTCGACACCGAGATATGAAATTGTTGCCGACATTGATCCCGATGTTGATTCGGAAGTTCCGAGAACAGGAACCTCATATTTTTCTGCAAAGCTTAAAAATCTTTTTCCGCATTGAAGACCTCTTGTTACAACAATTGCTGCAGGACGCTTTGAGAAAAATCTTTCAAGACACTCCAAAAAGCCTTCTTTTGTAAGACTTTTAAAGTATTCAAGCTCTGTAAGACCTATGAACTGAATTCTTGCAGGATCAAAATAATCTTCAAATCCCGTGAGTATCAGCCCCGGGCGGTTAACATCCTGAGCAGTTATATAAATATCTGCGATATCCTTTGGTGTGTAAATTACCTGAAATGAAAGGTCATTAACAACCTTTTCAAGCGAAACCGAATATTTACCCATATGTTTCTCCTTGTTAACTGTTTGCATACAAACCCATATTAAAGATATTATAAAGCATTGAATTAAATTTTCCAAGTCTTTTTATTAATTTTTCTAAAAAAATTACGGATACCTGAAGGTATCCGTTTACAATTAAAGTTGAGTTGCTATATTTTCAAACTTAGTTTTTGTTTCGTTAATTTTCTGAGCTTCTGCGGTGCATGGGCTGTACCATCCGCGTTTCTGCATTTCGTTGAAAATATTGAACTGAATTGTATGCTCCTCTTTAAGAATGTTCATCATGTCACTTTGAAGCTGCTGGTTTACACATTCGTTGGAATATGTGTTATACATATCAGTAACATGCTTCTGAGAGCTGAGTACATCATCCATAATTTCTTTATCTGTAAACGATGAATTTGTGTTCATAATAACCCTCCTATCAATAAAGATAACCCATAAGGGTATCGAAATGCTGCTTATGCTGATTTGCAATCTGTTCGCATGTGTTTTTTATCTGAGGGTCACTTGCAGCCTGAGCATAAGCCTTATATTTTTTGATAAGAATTTGCTCATAGTTAAGCTGATCTTCAAGAGCAGAAAGCTCTTTTGCTGTGAGATTTGCCATAAAATTACTCCTTTGCATTAATGTATTTTTATTATTTGCAAAGGAGTCTGATAAATACAGAAAATTGAAATAATAAATAGCGGCTGCTACCGATTGGTAACAGCCGCAAATGATTATCTTATGATTATTTCATCATGCTTGCAACTTCTTCAGCGAAGTTGTCTTCTTTCTTTTCGATGCCTTCACCTTTTGCAAGACGAACAAAGCCTGTAACCTTGATATCAGCACCGAGAGCCTTTGCAACGTTTGCAACATAGCCTGCAACGGTGCCATCAAAGAGGTCGGAACGAACAAAGGTCTGGTCAAGAAGGCAAACTTCTTTAAGCTGCTTCTTAATACGGCCTTCAACTGCGCCTGCAAAAATCTTATCGTTTACATATTCTTCTTTACCTTCAACTGCGAGCTTTGCAAGAGTTGCAACTGCTTCTTTTGAAAGGAAGTTAAAGAGGAAGTTGTTATTCTTCTGCTCCTCATAAGCAGCGATATCTTCATCGCTGAAGAGCTTCTCGTTGCAAGCCTTCTCGAAAAGCTTTCTGAGAATGGGCTTGGGAAGTGATTCGGGCTTATTCAATGAGCTGTCGATTGTGATGGACTTCATCTTTGCAAGCTCATCATCCGAGATATCTTCCTTGCTTAAATATTCGGGGCTCATAGCTGCAACCTGCATTGCGATGTTTTTACCCATAGCAATAAACTCTGCATCGTTAGCATCAGCGTTTGTATCAAAGCTTACAAGAACGCCAACGGAGCCGCCGCCATGGATGTAAGAAACTGCTGTTCCTTCAACGAGAACAAAGCGGCGAAGCTTGAGATTTTCACGAATCTTAAGGAAGAGCTCCTGAATTGCATCCGCAACAGAAACACTGCCTTCAGAAATTGTTGTTGCAAGAAGAGCATCGAGGTCAGCGGGCTTTGATTCAACAACTGTCTTAGCAATCTGATTTGCAAGAGCCTTGAATTCGGGGCCGTTACCTACGAAGTCTGTTTCGCAGTTAAGTTCAACAAGAGCGGATGCGCTGCCGTCTGAATAAAGACCGATAACGCCTTCTGCTGCAATTCTGCTTGCCTTTTTAGCTGCAGTTGCAAGACCCTTCTCACGAAGAATGTCAACTGCCTTATCCATATCACCGTCAGCTTCAACGAGTGCTTTTTTGCAGTCCATCATGCCAACGTTTGTCTTTTCTCTGAGAGCCTGAACGTCTTTAGCTGTAAATGCTGCCATTGTAATTATTCCTCCTCTGATGCTTCTGCTGCTTCGGGAGCTGTCTGCTCGCCCTGTCTGCCTTCGATAACTGCATCTGCCATTGCGCCTGCAATAAGCTTAACAGCACGAATAGCGTCATCGTTACCGGGGATAACATAGTCAACTTCATCGGGATCGCAGTTTGTATCTACGATTGCAACGATGGGGATACCGAGCTTCTTAGCTTCAAGAACAGCAATTCTTTCTTTGCGGGGATCTACTATAAACATAGCTGCGGGCTGCTTCTTCATTTCTGTAATGCCGCCCATGAACTTTTCAAGTTTTTCGATTTCAAGGTTGAGCTTTGTAACTTCTTTCTTGGGAAGAAGATCGAAAGTTCCGTCTGCTTCCATTGCCTTGAGCTGTGCAAGTCTCTTGATTCTCTTCTGGATTGTGTTGAA
>JBGVNA010000205.1:0-4242 GCA_045125175.1 Acutalibacteraceae bacterium | reverse complement strand
CCATGGTTTGCTGGATTACATTCCGAACTGTGAAGGGTCGAAGCCCTGAGGCATTCTGAACTTCTGCTTTCTGCGGCGTTTGCCGCCTTTTTTGCCGCCAAGCTGTTTGAACATTTTCTGCATCTGTCTGAATTGGTTAAGCAGCTTGTTAACATCTTCAACGCTTCGGCCGCAGCCTGCTGCAATTCTCTTTTTGCGGGAAGGGTTGATAATATCGGGGTTTTCTCTTTCTTTTGCGGTCATTGAAAGGATAATTGCTTTTGTGCGGTCAAACTGACGTTCGTCAATTTCGATATCCTTTGCCTTGTTTCCGATGCCGGGAAGCATTCCGAGAATATCCTGCAGAGAACCCATTTTGCGAATCTGCTCAAACTGGTCAAGCAAATCGTTAAGGTCAAATTTATTCTGCATAAGCTTTTTTTCAAGCTCTGCAGCTTTTTTCTCGTCCATCGACTGCTCCGCTTTTTCAATAAGTGAAAGAACGTCGCCCATGCCGAGAATTCTTGAAGCCATTCTGTCGGGATGGAAAACATCAAGATTTTCAAGTTTTTCGCCGGTACCGACAAATTTAATGGGCTTACCGGTAACTGCTCTTGCGGAAAGTGCCGCACCGCCTCGGGTGTCACCGTCAAGCTTTGTGAGAATAAGACCGTCAATGCCGAGAGCGGCATCAAATGCTGTTGCAACGTTAACTGCATCCTGACCTGTCATTGAGTCAACAACAAGAAGGATTTCATGGGGCTTTGCTTCGGCCTTAACAGCCTTAAGCTCGTCCATGAGTTCCTCGTCAACGTGCAGACGGCCGGCGGTATCAAGGATAACGTAATCATAACCGTGATCCTTTGAATAAGCTATAGCTTCCTTAGCGATTGTTACGGGGTTTGACTTGCCCATTTCAAAAACGGGTGCGCCGACCTGCTCCCCTACAACCTGAAGCTGCTTGATAGCAGCAGGTCTGTAAATATCGCAGGCTACCAACAGGGGACGGTGATCCTTCTTTTTGAGCATAAGCGCAAGCTTTGCACAGTGGGTTGTTTTACCTGAACCTTGAAGACCGCACATAAGAATAACTGTTGGCGGATGGTTTGCATATGCAAGACGGCTCTGAGTGCCGCCCATAAGGCTTACAAGCTCCTCTTTAACGATTTTAATAACCATCTGAGAGGGTGTAAGGCTTTCCATAACCTTTTCGCCGATTGCTTTTTCGGTTACGGTGTTTGTGAAATCCTTGGCAACTTTATAGTTAACGTCAGCTTCAAGCAGAGCCATGCGAACCTCACGCATTGCGCTTCTTACATCTGCTTCGGTAAGGCTGCCCTTGCTGCGCAGATTTTTAAACGCAGATTCAAGTCTGTCTGAAAGTCCTTCAAATGCCAATTGTTTCACCCCTTATATAATAATGTATGTAATAATCGTTTTATCAGCTTTCGAGAAGCATCATTGCGGCGGCTTTAATGCGCACGCTGCAATCGTTAATTTCTTTTGAAAGACTGTGGCGCAGGTTGTATTCGGAAATCTGGTTTGAGCATTCGATGATTTCGTCGACGCTGCGACGCATATCTTCAAAACGCCTTGCCATGCCCAAACGGCTTTCCATTTCCTGCAACTGAGTTTCAGCTCTTTTGATTGCATCGCGAACACCCTGACGGGTAATTCCTTCATTTTCTGCTATTTCGGAGAGAGAGAGGTCATCGTTATAATAATATTCCAAAAAATCACGTTGCTTCGCCGTGAGCATTTCGCCGTAGAAATCAATGAGAACGGCTATTTCATAATTCTTTGCCATTTTGACCCTCCTTTCCCGTATGTTCAGCTGAATTTCAATGCTTAAAAGCATCCGCCTGTAAAGTCAACGCACTTTACAGGTGGATATTATACTAAAAATATTATACAATGTCAAGCACAAATTTAACCACTTTTATTGAGCTTTTCCACCTTTTTCTCACAAAAATAACAAAATCAAGTGGAAAAGCCTATAAATTGTGGAAAAAATCTGATTTCAACACAAGATGTATCCACTTTTCCACACTTTGGAAGTGAAAAACTTTTTTACACGCTTACGGTGTTCAGCGGTTGTAAAGTTATACAGCTTTACAGATTATTTCAAGGTTACGATTGTAACTCCGTCTTCCCCCTCGCCGTAAACGCCTAATCGGCTGGATTTAACAAAGGGGGATGCTTTAAGATAGCGTGTAACCGCACTGCGGAGTGCGCCTGTGCCCTTGCCGTGAACAACAGTAAATTCGTTAAGACCTGTTCTTAACCCTTGGTCAATGAAGCGGTCAAGCTCTATAAGGCAATCATCAACGGTCATGCCTCTTAAATCAAGCCTTGTTGAAGCTGCCATGTTAAGGCGGCTTTCGCCCTGAAGCTTAACGGTTGAACGTTTATCCTGCTTCTTGGGTACATTTTCACAAAGGCGAAGATTTGAAAGCTTGACTCTTGTTTTGATTGAGCCTGCCTGAACTTCAACATTACCTTTTTTATCCGCCTGGGAAAGCACTTTTGCGCTTTTGCCGATATCACGGATAATAACGGTGTCGCCTGCAACAAGCGCACGGGGAAGAACGTAGTCTTTGTCGTCATCCTCTATGCCGATAATTGGGTCGGCGGCAGAGTCGATTGACTCAATTCCTTTTTTGACGAGTGACTTTGCACGTCTTGCAAGTTCAGCGGCATCCTTGGTTTTCTGCTGCTCTTTTTTAAGTTTGTCAAGCTCCTGTAAAAGGCTGTATGCCTCACGCTTTGCCTGCTCAACAACACGCAGAGCCTGTGATCTTGCCTTTTCCATTTCTTTTTCACGCAGCTTTGCGGTTTCTTCTTTTATTTTTTCCGCATCTGCCTTTTCACGGCTTGCCTTTTCAGAAAGCTGCTTAGCACGGTCATATTCATCTTCCATGCGTCGGCGGGTTTCTTCAAGGCGGTCAACAACATTTTCGAATGCTTTATTTTCTGTTGAAACAAGTTCCTTTGCTCTTTCAATAACCGACATATCAAGCCCGAGCTTTTCACTGATTGCAAGAGCATTTGACTTGCCGGGAACTCCGATAAGCAGACGGTATGTGGGGCGAAGAGTTGCAACGTCGAATTCGCAGCAGCCGTTTTCAACTCTCGGAGTTTCAAGGGCATATGCCTTAAGCTCGGCATAGTGGGTTGTAGCCGCTATTTTTGCACCTTTGATGTGGAGTGCTTCAAGGATTGATATGGCAAGCGCGGCGCCCTCAACAGGGTCAGTGCCTGCACCGAGCTCATCTATAAGGATAAGGCTGCTTTCGTCAGCTTCCTCATAGATGCTGATGATTGTTGTCATGTGAGCAGAGAAAGTTGAGAGCGACTGCTCAATTGATTGCTCGTCACCGATATCCGAAAGAATTTTATCGAAAACGGAAATTTCGCTTCTGTCGCCTGCCGGAATCATAAGGCCGCACATAGCCATCATGGAAAGCAGACCGAGAGTTTTGATTGAAACGGTTTTTCCGCCCGTATTCGGTCCGGTGATAACAAGCGTATCAAAATCACCGCCGAGCATAATGTCAACGGGGACAACCTTTTTGGGATCAATAAGCGGATGTCTTGCACCTCTCAGGTTAATGATTCCCTTGTTGTTCATTATCGGCGGAGCTGCCTTGAGCTTGTAAGCATACTGCGCTTTGGCAAAAATCAGGTTAAGCTCAACGGCGCACTCATAGCTGTTTTTGATGCTCTGCGAAAAATCGCCTGCGCTTGCGGAAAGCTCGCTGAGAATTCTCTCGATTTCCTCACGTTCTTTTGTCTGAAGGACTCGAATTTCGTTGTTTGCCTCAACAACCGCCATGGGTTCAATGAAAACCGTTGCACCGCTTGAAGACGTATCGTGAACAAGTCCTGCAACCTCGTTGCGGTGTTCGCTTTTAACGGGCACAACGTATCTGCCGTTTCTTTGGGTAATAATATTTTCCTGCAGGAATTTTGAATGGGTCTGCGAGCGTGAAAATTTTTCAAGCTGTTCCCTTACCTTTGATTCCTGAACACGGATTTTACGTCTGATATCTTTAAGGGTGGGCGACGCATTGTCTGATATTTCTTCTTCAGATATAATCGCATTGAAAATAGCCGATTCAAGAAATTTATTGGGAACAAGAGCGTTGAAAAGAGGGTCAAGAACTGTCTGAACACCCGCATTCGATGCTCTCCACTGTGAAAGTGTGCGTATAACTCTCAGCACACCGCCGATATCAAGCAGCTCCTTTGTGTTGAGAACGC
>JBGVNA010000204.1:0-9362 GCA_045125175.1 Acutalibacteraceae bacterium | reverse complement strand
GTTAAAGGTAATTACGATTGTATCATAATCTATATCCATTGTGCCATCATAAACCTTATCGGGTGCGGTTGCGGTGACGGTTACGGGCTTCTTATTGATTGTAAACTCTTTTGTTGCTTCGCCCGTGTAATCGGCTGTACCCTTTACAGTTACGGTTGCTGTGCCTGCGTTGATGTTGTTTGCAAAGGTGAGGGTATAGTCCTTACCCTCTGTGAGAGTCTTGCCGCCGATTGTTACGATAACCGTGGGCTTGATTTCGCTGCCGTTATAGGTGAATTCTGTTGCATCAAGAGTGATAACTGCATCTGCAAGGTCAGCACCCTTGCTTACCTTTACATAGCCGTTAATGATTTTTGCATCATCTGCAACATCAATAAGCTTACCGTCGGCATCTTTATAGTAATCCTCAACAAAAATTCTGTGGAATAAGTTGAAAGAATGTGATATAATCAGTTCGATGAATAAGAATTTATCGAACACCAACCAATATTTTTAAATAAGGTATTGACTCTAACGTTCCGTCATGGTGTATGCTCTGTTTTGTGAGGTGATAATATTGAAAATGCAAATTAAAGAATTTGCCAAATTTACGGGTGTAAGTGTGCGCACACTTCATTATTACGATGAAATAGGACTATTAAAACCTGCCTTTATTGACAAGCGAAACGGCTATCGTTTTTATGATGAAAAATCCCTTTTTCGTATGCAAGAGATTCTCTTTTACCGTGAACTTGACTTTTCTTTAAAGAGCATCGGAGAGATATTATCATCCCCAAATTATGACAAAAACAAGGCACTGAAAGAGCAAAAGCATCTTCTTACGCTCAAAAAAGAAAGGTTGGAACGACTGATTTCTGCCATTGACGGTGCCGTGAAAGGAAAAAATGTTATGAAAGCATTTGATAATTGTGAATTTGAAAAACATAAGGCTGAAGCCAAAGAAAAATGGGGGCAAACTCCTGCATACAAGGAACACGCAGAAAAAACGAAGCATTATACAAAAGAGAAGTGGAATAGTCTTGCTGAAGGAATGAATGATATTCTTGCAGAGTTTGCAGTATGTATAAAAAAAGGTGAAGAACCCGATTCCACCAAAGCACAGAACCTTGTTGAAATATTACAGAACCATATCACCGAAAACTACTATCTTTGTACAAACGAGATTTTAGCAGGTCTCGGTAAGATGTATGTTGCAGATGAACGCTTCAAGAATAACATTGATAAGAACGCCGACGGTACGGCAGAGTTTATCTGTGAAGCAATAGAAGTCTATTGCAGAAAATAAACAAATTCCAATTTGTCGAAGTAAATTTAATAATATACACTCACGGAGACGATGATTTAAAAGTTTCAGCTGCAGGCCTTCAAAATGAATACTTGAATAATATGTTAAAAACTCAAAAATAAGCCTAAAAGCAGGTTTATCCCCATAAAAACACATAATTTCATACCAAACGAAAAGACAGCAGACGGGGAACCCTTTCTGCTGTCTGGGCTTTCAGGCGTTTTCAACTTGTAAAAAAGGGGCACATAAAGGGGCACATAGTCCTCGAAAATATGCGATATTTTGCGGTAATGATGCTAATTTAGAAAAATAACGATTTTTGAAAAAAGCAAAAGAAAAATCCTGAAACCCTTATATATCAACGGTTTCAGGACTTGTTCGTGGCAGGGGCAGAAGGACTTGAACCCTCGGCACGCGGTTTTGGAGTTTCTCTAAAAGAATTATAATTAGTGCTATTTGCTGTTATCTTGTGTTATACAGTTTTCTTATTTGTGCAAATCGAACAAAAATAGACCGTTTTCGAGATATCATTATTTTTCTCGTGCAGAAATTTTGCACAAATGTTAGAAAGATGTTAGAAGCCGTGTTAGAAGAATGACAATTTCTGCCACTTCTCAAAATTTGCCGACCATATCATTCTGAAAAATTCAATTTTTTCTTCTATGTTTTTTGTTCAAAAAACCGCGTGCATTAAGTTTAAACAATCTAATTTTTTAACGATTATTCAGTCAATCATTCCGTAAAAAACATTGAATTGGAGAATAACAATGTCAGACTTTATTGAAGAATTTTATTACGGAAATATCGAACCGCAGGAATGTACAACCGAACTTAAACCGAAAGTTATGAAATGTCTGAACGAACTCGCTCAAAAAGAAAAGCGTCTGTTTGACACTCTGAACGATGAAGAACTGTTTAACGATTACGTTGATACATACATCAGATTCATAAGCATTTGCAACGCAGACAGCTTTATAGCAGGCTTCAGACTCGGTGCAAGGTTCACATACGACACTTTTGTTGAAAGAAAGGATAATTGAAATGACTGAAATAACATACACAAGAAACGGAGATTATTTCATCCCCGACATTGTACTCAAGAAGAAAGAATACAAATCACTTGGAAAATACGGCAGAATGAGAAAAGATTATCTCAAAAATCACCGTCCCGCACTTTGGAACAGATTCCTTTTAAGAGACACACTCGATGACCACCTTCATGAAATCGATTTCGAAGCACAGATTCGCTTTGATACTCTTCTTCCCCTCTATTGTGAAAGATACGACGTAACAGAAGAACTCAAAGCAACCAACCAGATGGAATGGGTAAGAAGGATGAATAATATCATCAGCGCCATCGAAGAAATCATTCTATACGAAATAGTTTACAGATAAAATTAAGGCAGGGATTTTCGTCCCTGCCTTCGCTTTAACTCAATTACTGTCAAGACACAGATTGAATGCTTTTATGAAATCAGCATCATTCTGCGCCGTTCTCTTTTTCGGTCCTTTTGTTCTGTTGCCTGCCATACGCTCTTTCTTGCCGATAAAACGGGTGAAAAGCAGGTTTTCGATATTTGTATCAGAGTAAATCAGACCGTTCTGATTAAGCGATTTACCGCCTTTTCCAAGTACTAAAGCCGCAAGCCCGTAATCCTGAGTAATAACAACATCGCCCTTTTCGGTCAGGTTTGCAATCTTGCAATCAGCAGAATCAGCACCCTTATCAACAATAATGGTTTCAGCACCGTCTTTCTGAATGAAATGAGTGTTGTCACAAACGAGTATGCATTTAAGATTGCGCTTTTTGGCTATGCCAACGGCAATATCAACCACCGGACACGCATCTGCATCAATAATAATTTTCATAGTTTATCTTAAATATTGTAGTTTAAATCATTTTTTCTTGCGTAATTCTCTGTAAAGGATCTCCGCAAGAGCGCTCATTATAGCATTGTATTTATGTTGATCTTCAAAGAGTGAAGCATATACTTCTTATGTAGTTTACATTCATTGTATATGATTCTGAACAAAGAGGTAAAAAATCCAATGAAGGAAGACCTTCTTTTGGTTTTGAACCATAAACTAATGCAAATAAATCCTTTATAGAATTCTCACCCAAACAATCAAAAGTAATAGAATTTGTATAATACAAATCATCTATCGTTTTGTTTTCTTCGTTATAAAATTGAGATCCCCACAGTTCATCTGGAGAATGGTAAATATCCACTCTATCAAAATATACATTTTTATAACCAGTCAAAAATGCTATAATTTTTTTGATTTTTTCATAATGATAAAAAACACTGTTTAGCGGTTGTTTGTTTTCAAAAATCAACTCAAGATAGTTATCGATTCTTACTGTTTTATGACTACCAAAGCCGTATGAACCGCCTTTTGCTGAATATATTTTAACTAACATTTCAAATTTTTCTTTTTTTAAGTTTATTACAGAAACATTAAATTTAAATTTGTTGTTAATCGGTGGAGCATCTTCTTTCAAAGAATCATTAGAATTGAATGATAATTTGTTTAAAACACCACCTACAAACAAAATTCTATTAAAATGTTTAAATTGCTCAACATCAATATGAGCTGAAGAATATATGAAAGAATCTGTTTTTAATCGCAAGCAATCAACTGTTTGAATTTCTTCAGAAAGATGAACCGCAACATTGTTTTTGTAATATGTTTTACCGTAAAGGAATCCGTCTTCCGGTTTTATAATTGATGTTTCAAAAAAATCATAAGTAGGAGTTGGACTCATAATCGAAAAACAATAATCATCAGCATAAAAAGGCCACAGTTTGTTTTCTACTTCAAAAGTTCCTAAACAAGGCATTACTTTTTCAATCACAGTTACACTTCCTTTTTGCCTGTTACATATTCATAAATCAATGATTTTTTGTAGCTTTCGAGTTCGGATAAGAGGCTTGTTTTCTTTGCGATAAGTTCATCGTTTTCGGAACATTTTTTGTCAAGGTATTCTGCAATTTCTTGTTGTTCCTCAATACTTGGAATTGAAATCTCCATATTTTTAATATAATCAGAATTTGCTCTTGGCATTTTCGTTCCATAAGTTGATCTGTCAACCATAAAAATAAAACCGTGAGAAATAAGCTGATACCACAAAAACCTTGTGTTGTTTTCTTTTATTCTGATCACGGAAAACTCACCTGAACAGCATTGCAATTTTTCACTTATGTGAACTTTTGCAAGATAGGGTCGCAATTTTCCAAAAAGAATATCATTGCAATCACAAATCAAAGATTGCTCTCTATCATATTCAGAATCTGTTTTTATAAATGAGCCATTCCAACTAACTATATTTTCAAGTCCAATATAATTCAATGCGCCATAATCAGAAGAATACTTGGTTTGAATAAAATCCGCAACAAATTTTAATTTCTTTGTTTCCCAATCAACAGGAATTTCGCCTATCCATTCGATACCTGAATCTTTCATCGGGCGGTTGGGGCGAATGCCTTTGGTGACGGCTTGAGTGATGACCGACTGCTTGAGCTTTTTATATTCCTCAACCGTCTCCTTCGTTTTCTCAATAACCGTATCAATCTCCGCACACTTTTCGTCAAGAAATGAAACAATTTTATTTTGCTCTGTAACAGTAGGAATTGTAAATTTCAGCCACTTCACACCATCCCAATTTAACCCTTGGCGTACACCTGCACCCATCCCGTAGAACCCTTTTGCAATATCAAAGGAATGAATATAATAGTATAAATATTTAGGATTGTTTTCACTTCTATTTCTTATTGTCAAATATGCTGATGTAACAATACCTCTTTCGGTTGACAAACCAACTCTTAAGCTTGTGTGGTCATTTTGCAAATCGGTAAGGCGAAGAACAATATCATCCGCATCGATAATGTTATATCCATCAAAATTTTCAGGCAATAATCCACCTATTGAATCTATGCTTTTTCTTTTTATTTTCCCATAGCTTAAGGATAGCAGATTTTTCTCTTTCAAACCCGTATTCTTGTTTTTTACTTGAGTAAAGATTTGAAAAAGCGAGTTAACCTTCCATTCGTTTGGAATATAACCTATCCACTCTATTTCGCTGTTTTTCATTAATCTCATAATCACATCTCACTTTAAACCTGAACAATATATAAAATGTTCCTTTTTCTTGTTATCATAAATTACAGGATAATCAATTAAGTCTTTCAACTTAACAAGCGTTGAAATGTCATCAAGTTTCCCTAAATCCAATGTTATTGAATCATTGTAGTTTACGGTTCCAGTTATTAAATTATTAAACGATTGGGTTTTATTAAGTTCAAATTTCTTTGTTACACAAAATCTAAACTCTTGTTGGGCAGAATATTTCGAATCTTTATAAAAAGTCGGATGTATTAAATTAGTATTAGAACGATTTAAAACACTTTCAACTATTTGATTCTTTTTTTCTTCAAGTTCTGTACTTTCCAAGTAGTTAACATCAGAGAAATAATATTTATAATTATATTCTTCACAGAATTTTGAAAAACGATTAATCAACTCATATTTATCAATAATCAAAGCATATTCTTCTGAAAAACCAATTAAAGCTTCTTGTGATTTCGGAGGAATAAAATACGCAATGCGATTTGGAGATATATCAATAATGTTTTCTTTTGAATAGGCAAAAAAACACTTGATATAACTGTCACCCAAAACCAATCTCGGATTTCGTGTGATTTCTTTTACTTCTTTTGGAATTCCAAATTCATCATATCCGCATTTGAGAGCAGAATCATATTTATCACTGCGTTGTAAGTCATCGTCTTCCAAACTTTGATAGTACAAGCAGTTTTTCATAAAAAAATTACCTTGCTGAAAACTTTCAAGGTATTCTTTTTTTGCAACGAGTAAAAGTGGGTAATTTGAAATCATACTGTTTTCCTTTAATCCAAAATCATTTCAAGACTTTTGCTTATATCCTTTTCAAGTCCGATGATGCGTTCAAGAATTGCGTCGGCGGATTCGGGTGCCTGATACTTATAAAAATATCTCGTCATCGGAATTTCATAGCCAACCTTCGTTTTGTTCTTGTCAATCCACGCATCGGGCGCATAGGGCAATACCTCACGCTCAAAATATCTGTCAATATCCTCAACAAGAGGAACGTTCTCTGTGTCACGAAGGCTCGCATCCGCAACGGGCTTGCCCTTCTTCATAACTATTTCGCCGTTTTCATCTTTCAGCGGCCTTTCAACAACTATCTTGTTGTAGCCGAATTCAACGGTTTCATAAATCTTGCTCACACAATGTATGCCGTCTTCGCTGCCGTAAACCGCATCGTGTCTGAATTCACCGTAGGCTTCGGTTATCAGCTTGCGGCAAAGGTCGGTTATATCATTACGCTTTGTGCCGATTGATTTTCTGCGCTGCTCATAGCAATGCGATGCATCAATAAGCTGCACTTTGCCTGCTCTGTGGGCAGGCTTGTCCTTGCAGAGAATCCATATATAAGTGCTGATACCCGTGTTCATAAACTGGTCTGTCGAAAGCTGAATAATTGCATCAAGCCAATCGTTTTCCAATATGTATTGGCGGATGTTTGAAGGTCCGCTGCCTGCATCGCCTGCAAAAAGCGGTGAGCCGTTCTGGATAATAGCCATTTTGCCGTCAAATGCAAGTTTTGCAAGTCCGTTAAGAACAAAGAGCTGCTGTCCGTCCGAAATCTTGGGAAGTCCGGGTGCAAAGCGTCCGAGCTCACCGAGTGCCGCTTCAGCTTCAACTGCTTTCTGCTCTCTCTTCCAGTCAATACCGAAAGGCGGATTTGAAATGATATATTTGAAGGTGTAACCCTTGAACTGGTCATCTGAAAGTGTGTCGCCAAATCGCATATTGTTGGGGTCGCCGCCACGAATCATCATATCGGCTTTTGCAATAGCAAACGTGCTGGGATTGAACTCCTGACCGAAACAGGTAACGGACATAGCTTCGCTTAAATCGTGAATGCGTTCTTCCATGCAGGAAAGCATCTGCGATGTTCCCATTGCCATATCATAAACGGTAACGTTGCCTTCGGTGAGGTCTGCATCCGAAAGCAGAATATCTGTCATAAGATAAATAACATCTCGGCTTGTGAAATGCGCTCCCGCTTCTTCTCCGAATGATTCAGAAAATCTCTTAACAAGATCTTCGAAAATATATCCGCAGTCAACAGCAGTAATTTTATCGGGGCCGAGATAACCTTTGGCTGAATTGAATTCTTTTATAACTAGGTAAAGCGTATTGCTGTCAACCATACGCTTGATAATGCTTTCAAAGTCAAACTTTGCGAGAACATCCTGAACGTTGGCGGAAAATCCCGCAAGATAATCACGGAAATTTATCTCGATGTTTTCGGGGTCAGCAAGCAGAGATTCAAAAGTAAACTTGCTTGTGTTATAGAACTGGTACCCCGATGCACGGCAAAGAAAGCCGTCAATAACAGCAAGGTTTTTT
Organism: Acutalibacteraceae bacterium; assembly: GCA_045125175.1. Taxonomy (GTDB): domain Bacteria; phylum Bacillota; class Clostridia; order Oscillospirales; family Acutalibacteraceae; genus CAG-177. The sequence goes on along the minus strand of JBGVNA010000204.1, from coordinate 1,621 downwards.
ACCTTTTCATACTGCGCAAGCACTGCTTCGTGAGTGGGCAAGAGACAGTCGTGAAAGCGCTTCACAACGGTCATGGGAAGAATAACAAGACCGTATTCGTGAGGCTTGAAAGGACCTCTGAGCATATCAGCAACGTTCCAGATCATCGTTGCCTTTTCTGCAATATTTGTTCCGACTACATTGATTTTATCGTTAACCATAGCTTTAACCTCGCATCATCCGATAAGGATATAATTATACAGAATATATTATAAATTACTTTTAATTAAAAATCAACGATAATATAATAGTAATATTTTTTATGTACGTTAAAACTCTCTTTTTTAAAATTTTTCAAGCCACTGTGGCGCTGCTCGGAGAGAAGATTTTTAAATTTTCTCTCCGATTTTTGAGGGGTTTGGGGAAAATATTTCACCAACAAGCGAGATAAATTGCAAATGAATTTTTGTGTTTGTGTTCACATTTGCCTTGCTTGCCAATTTAGTGTTGCAAATAAAAAAGAGCCGGAACCCGTTGATTTATTTCGGGATTCGGCTCATATATTTATTTCCGTTCTGCTTAAGCCATTGACGGCAACAGTTATAATCAGGAAAAACTTTTTCGATTTCCGCATAGAATTTTGCGGAATGATTCATCTGTTTTCTGTGGCAGAGTTCGTGAACAACAACGCTGTCAATGATTTTATCGGGCAACAAAACAAGCAGACAGTTAAAATTCAGATTGCCTTTTGACGAGCAGCTTCCCCAACGGGTTCGTTGGCAACGGATAGTAATTTTATTATAAGTCACACCGATTTTCTCGGCATAAAATTCAACTTTCTTCGGAATTATTTCTTTCGCTTGTTTCGCAAAACTTCTGATTTCTTCTTCGGTATACGGCTCTGTATTCTGAAGAAGTTTTTGTTTTTCCGAAACAGATTGCAGATGTTTTTCAATCCAGTTCCTTTTTGTCTCCACGAATTTTTCAATTTCGTTTTGCTTCATTCTTGTCGGCGCACGAACGATAACCTCATTCGGTTTTACCTGAATAGAAACTGTTTTCCGTTTGCTTTTAATAACTGAAACTTCTGCGTTTACAAATTTCATTTTCATCACATTCTTTCGAAAAAATCCTGCTTAAATAATAACACGGAATTTAAAAACAATCAAACTATCCTCAACAAAATTTCTGTGGAATAAGCTGAAAGAATGTGATATAATCAGTTCGACAAATAAGAATTTGACGAGGTGAGTATACAATATGAAGATTCATAATGCACAGTATAAAATCGATGATAGGAGTATTTTGAACTACTATGAGGTTGGAACCGCAAAAAACAAATTATTACTGCTTCATGCCCAGGGGACAAACTCTTGTAGCTTCAATAATGTTGTTACAAAACTTGCAAAGTACTACCATGTGTACATGGTAGATTATTACGGACATGGAAAGAGTTCCCGCAATCCAGAAAAATACAATCTGGTCAGTATCGGCAGCGACATCATGGACTTTATTGAAAATGTGATTTGTGATTCTGTTGCCGTGTTGGGTCATTCGTCAGGTGGACTGATTGCAGCATACATTGCAGCACAATCTCCCAGATGCACCAAACTAATATTGGAAGACCCTCCGTTCTTTTCAA
>JBGVNA010000203.1:0-4980 GCA_045125175.1 Acutalibacteraceae bacterium | reverse complement strand
TTCTTGAACCTCTTATCGAAATCGTATGCTCTCTTCTTCTCGGTGCTGTTATGGGAATGCTCTTTTCTGTTTTCGAAAGATTTTTCAGCTCAAACAGCAAACGCCTCTGCCTTTCGATAACCTGCGTTATCTTCACCGTTGCCCTTTCAATGCTCAAATTTGAAATCGGCGGCGTTCACATCGGATTTTCCGCTCTCCTCGTCTGCATGATGGTCGGCACGATTTTCTGCAATGTTTGCGATTTCTCAGCCGAAATCATGGAGAAAACAGACAAATGGACCGTTCCTCTTTTCGCTCTCTTCTTTGTTCTCAGCGGTGCGGAGCTTGAGCTGAGCGTATTCACCGATATCGCAATAGTCGGCATCGGCGCAGCTTACATTCTCTCACGTTCACTCGGCAAATATATCGGAGCATTTGCAAGCGCAAAAATAACAAAATGCGATGAAAAAACAACAAAATATCTCGGAATCACACTTCTTCCTCAGGCAGGCGTTGCCCTCGGAATGTCTGTTACTGCAATGGAGCTCGGCGAGGTCGGCACAATGATAAGAAACATCGTTCTTTTCTCTGTGCTTATCTATGAGCTTTTCGGCCCCGTTCTCACGAAAATCGCCCTCACAAAGGCCGGCAACATCGAACCCAAACCCCACGAAAAGAACAGAAAACACCGCACAGCCCCCGCAAAATTCTGATAAAATACAAACAGGCAGGTCTGCTAAAAGACCTGCCTGTTTTTTTATTCCTCCATCTGTTTGCCGAGAAAGTTTGCCGCAATCTGCGCAAGCTTTGTTTCTGTTTGAGTGGGGCATGAACCGTTATCGTTAAGCAACATAACAAGCGAACCGGAAACGTCGCCTCCGCCCACAATCGGGAACGCAACGGCAGCCTCTCTGTCAACGCCCTCAATGGGCAGCATTCGCTCGCTGTCAACGCAGCACACATAGTTTTCTCTGCGCTCCATAAGACTCTCGAGGCTGTGGCTTACCCTGCGGTCAAGAACTTCTTTTTTTGAAATGCCTGCGCATGCAATAACACTGTCACGGTCGGTTATGATAACCGCAAGGCCCGTGCCTCTTGCAAGCACATCCGCATACTGACCCGTAATTGACGAAAGCTCGCCGATGGGCGAGTATTTTTTAAAAATAACCTCGCCGTCCGCATCCGTGTAAATCTCCAACGGGTCGCCGTCACTGATAACATTGACACTGTAAACCTTGTCCGAGTGATTCCTGCTCACCTGGACTAATTCAGCAGATAAGATATCTACAGTGCCTGAATTAAAATTTGCGGCTTTCTCCGTTTCTTCGGGAAGAACTCCGCATCTGATAATCATATCAATATCGCGCTGAAGCTTGATTTCAACATGATCTCCATACACATAAACCGATTCAATAATCAGCTCAAGGTCATTGCGTTCGAGCTTTTCTTTTGTGAGAATATCGGAGAAAATATCGATTGCAGTTTTTGCAACACGGTTAACTCTTATAATTGTATTGCGCTTGTCCGAGAGCAAATCAAGCTGATGATTCAAGCCGTCAATCTTTCTTTGCAAATCAGATTCAAGCTCGTCGTACATATCTTCAATATCCGCTTCACGGTCAGGGTTTTTCATTATTTCGCGGATACGCATACGTTTTGTCACCTTAAGTTCTTCGTTCAAATCAACGAGAACCTTAGCGATATTTTCTGCCGTCTGCTCGGTTTCTTCAATATTCTCATTTTCGCATTCAAGGTCAGCATTGAGCTGATCAATCATAGCTGCAGAATTCTGCATAACCTTTTCAACATAAAGTCGGATAAGATTATCGAGTGTTTCTGCCTTAATAAGATGGCTCGGACATTCTTTTGGTCCTCTGCGGTGATAGGTTCCGCAGTTGTAAGCAGGCTTACAACCCTTTTTGTTTATCGCAAACATAGGACTTCCGCAGTCACCGCACTTGAGTAAACCTGAATATATATTATCGTTGATTTTTACGCCGCGGTAGTTGTTGCGTGAACGGCTTTCCATAGCCGCACGGGCGAGAGCGAATGTACGGTAATCAATAATTGCCTGATGGTGATCTTCGTGGACAATATGCTCTCCGTCATCAAGTTTTCTACTTTTGCCGTTGATTTTTACCCGTGTATATTTGCTTTGTCTTAGAGTGCCGATATAGAAATCGTTCTGAAGGATACCGTGAATCGTTTCGATTGCCCAGACTGCCTTGACCTGCCGCTTATACTCTTTGCCCTCAGCTTCCTTCCGCATCTGCTCTGACATTCTCGGCGTCGGAACACCGCTGTCGGTCAGATAATTTGCGATGCTGTTATAACCCATACCTTCATTAATATAAAGATCAAAGATTTTTCTGACGATCTCTGCTTCTGTGGGAACAATCTCAAATTTCTTATGGGTATTGATGATATAGCCGTAAGGCGCGGCACAAATCCATTCACCGTCATTCTGGCGACGTTCAATAACGTTCTTGACTTTTCTTGAAGTTTCCGTAACGGGCATTTCGTTCATAATAAAATGAATCGAAATTTTAAACCAGTCGTTGTTATTGGGGAAGTCAACGCTGTCGCCGATAGAGATAATACGCACGCCTTCGTCACGGAAATTTTCCAATTCCATAAGACCCTGACTGGTACGGCGCGAAAATCTTGAAAAATCTTTTACAATAAGAATATCGTATTTATGGGATAAAAGAGCATTCCGCAGTTCCATATAGTTCTCACGCTGGTCAAAGGTGTAACCTGAACGGTCACGGTCTTCAAAAAAAGTGAGATCACTTCCGGGGAAATTGATTTTTACATAATCGGCAATAATTGCCTTCTGGTTTTCAATTGAAACATTGTCTCGGTCAAGTTCGTCATCGACCGAAATTCGGACATAGCCCGCAATATTAAATTTTTCTTTCAACTTTTTTTAACACCTCTCTTCTGTTATCAAGGTTATCTGCTTGTGTTTTGTGTTATTACAGACAACATTGTACAACATAATTCATCAAATTTCAAGTGAAAAATTAAATTTATCATAAAGCCGCTTGTTTTTCTTTCTTAACTTCAAGCTCGGGAATTCGGCGTTTGTTATATGCAAGCAAATCAAGCGTGCCCTGATACAAATCCTTTTCTCCCGATTCAAACACGGCAACAAGATATTTCTTTTCTTTATATTTCTTATAAATGTCATTCAGACCCTCTCGAAGAACGGGGTCGTTTTTTTCGGCATTTGTAAGCCATATATCAACAATCTTCTTGTCATCTCTGACGTTCATTTCCAAATAGAATCACACTCCTTTTTCCTTATTTTTACTTGTGGCGACTTCTTTATTCGCCGCGCTATTTCTTGCGATTTTTATAAGCTCGGGCGGAAGAGCATCAACTGTTTTTCTCAGTTCCTCAAGTTCGCTGAGCTTCTGATTTATTTCGAGCTTTCTCTGCACGCTGTCTTTTGATGCAGAGTCAAGTTTCTTCTCAAGCTCACTGACTTCATCAGTCAGTTCTTTGTATACCTTGTCATATTTTTTTAGTTTGGTTCTCATGGCTTCAACACCGGGAATGTATCTTTCGAGAAGAGTCTCAAGCTCTTCTGTTTTTGTCTTTTTGTTGAGCATATTTGTATCTGCAAGAATCTGCATAATTCGTTCTTTCATGCGGTTGAGATGTACTGCTTCCTTGAAAAGCGACGGCGGAATATGAGTTCTTCCCGTCACGCTTGCTGATTCACCGCGTTCCATATCGGGATATTTTTTGACCATGTGTTTCCAGAATTCATCCTGCCACCAGGTCAGCTTTTTTCTGTTACCCACTATGTCTTTTGCACTCAGTCTGCCGTCTTCCGTTATCGGAACGAACGACAGATGCATATGCGGTGTTTTTTCATCAACGTGAATTACCGCTGATATGATTCTTTCCTTTGGAACGTGTTTCAGAATGAATTTCAATGCATGTTCAAAATATTCTCTGATCTGTGCTTTCTTCTTGCCCTTGAAAAATTCGGGACTTGCTGTTATCAGCGTTTCAACAACTCTCACGCTGTCTGTTCTTGTTCTGCAGCCTGCGGCTGCAATCTGTTTTTCCGCTTCTGCACGGTATTTTGAATTCGGTTTAACAAGATGAATGTTGTATTTGCTTCGCTCGGTATCAACATCGGGATTGCTTGCGTAAACCTCTTTCGTGCGTTCATTATGTGCCTCAATTCTGCTGATTTCGGGGCCCTTGTATTTTGCAAATCTCATTATTGCGTGCTGACTTTTTGTTTCTTTGCCTATAAAAATCACTCCTTGTTTTCTTTGATATATTTTTCAAGATGTTCAATACAGTTGTTGCAGAAAAGGTCGTCAACAACCTCGTTCTGTTCTTCCTTTGTGCCTGTGTCGAGAAGCTCCGCCATGTATTCGGTAACCTCAAGCATACGGCAGGCTTCGGCAAATCTCGGATGCAGTTTTTCATCCGCGGTTTTCGGTGCATAGTCAGTCATCCACTTCCGCAGAATGCGGTTGTAATCACAGAGAACACGCGCACATCTGTCACGACGTCTCTGTTTTTCCTTATAGAAATTCAGTTTTGAATTAACGGAAATCTTCTTTGTTTCAATGCCGTAATCGTCTGCAATTCTCTGAGCAGCATCGGTGGCAGACAAGCCGAGATGCTCTGCGACAAGACTGATAACGTCACCTTTTGCACCGCAACCGAAGCAATAATAATATTTGTTGTTGAGTTTCATGCTCGGTGTACGGTCATCGTGAAACGGACAGCGGACCATCGAGTTTTTACCGATATCCATCCCGTATTTTTCTGCCGCCATTCGCAGATTTACTTTTGATCTGACAGCTTCATAAATTGACATAAATAACTCCTCGTATAATAAAATAGTAGTTTTTAGTGTCCCTCTCCAAGGACAATATGCTACACTGTAAATGGTGCTGTGGATTGGTGAATCACCCCTACCGCAAGACGGTTACTGGAAGGCTCCAACCACAGACCTTTGCAGTATTG
>JBGVNA010000202.1:0-18587 GCA_045125175.1 Acutalibacteraceae bacterium | reverse complement strand
CCGTGCGTGTTGATAAGCTGCCTGAAGACCACCGCAGAATGCTGAAATATTATGTTTCATTCTGGAAAGAATGGAAAAATGTTCTTATAGACGGCAAGCTGACGGCGAAAAATCCCGAAAGCAACTACAGCCTTGTCAGCTCTGTTTTGGGTGACAAATCGGTTATTGCCTCATACACAAATCCGCTTGTTGAAATCACAACCGCCGAAGCCGTTGCGGTAAACGCCTCAATGCACGAAAGCCTTGTTATCAAGGGCGCAGAGGGCAAAAAATATAAAGCAGTCAACTGCATGGGTGAGGAAATTGATAACGGTGACATTGATGCATCGATTAAAGAAATTTCGGTTCCCGCTGCAGGAATGATTTTTATAAAATAAAAAGAAACTATAATGATTTTACACAGAAAAAAGGAGAAATAAAAATGCTGACATTGGAAAGAGCAAAAGAGCTTCTTGCAACAACCACAACGGAGCCACATCTTATCCTGCATGCCAAGAATGTTATGGTAGCTATGGGAGGTCTTGCAGAGCATTTCGGTGAGGATAAAGAGCATTGGATGGCAATCGGATATCTGCATGATTATGACTATGAGCAGTATCCCGATGAGCATCTTGACCACACAGAAGCTCCTCTCAAAAATGCGGGTGTTTCAGATGAAGAAATCCGTGCAATTCTCTCTCATGGCTACACCCTCAGAAACGAAGTTGAGCCTTTGACCAATATGGAAAAGTCACTTTTCACCGTTGATGAGCTTACGGGGATTATTCAGGCGGCCGCAAGAATGCGTCCGGCAGGTATCACTGATATGGAAATATCAAGCTTTATGAAGAAATTCAAGGATAAGAAATTCGCCGCAAAGTGCAATCGCGAGCTGATTAAGCAGGGCTGTGAAATGCTCGGAATGGAAGTTAAAGAAGTTGCAACAATATGCATTGCTGCAATGAAAGAATACGCAGACGAACTTCAGATCGGAGTTAAAGAATAAAAATATTTGATGTTCAAAGATAGGAGTGAATTTATATGGCAGAAATAAGACATTGGCTTTCATTTATTGTGATGATGTTTTCAATTCTTTTCAACACAATGGATGCGGCATTGCTCACCAAGGCTCCCGAACCCAGAAGTGAGCAGGAGCTTGTTGAAATGAGCGAAAGGTTTGATGAATATGAGCTTGCAGACGAAATAACGGTTGTTAAAATCTCTGCTCTTTCGCTTGCTCAGCGCCATGCCGTTATAGCTCTTCAGGGTATTGTGGCAAGAGATAAGCCTCAGATTTTCCTGGACTACGGCTATGCAACAAACCGCAACGCTCTTGAAGAGCTTGAAAATGCGGGTCATACGCTTCTTTATAACGATGAATCGGGAAACCCTTGGAACTTTGACACCGTTGTTGCAAAGTTCAAGCCCTATATTGCAGACAGCGGATACACTCTCTATGCAACAACAGAGGATCACGGTCAGCTTAACACGGCAACAAACCTTGCAACACTCAATGGCTGGCTGCCCGTTACACCTGCGGATGAAGAAGCCGTTATCAAGCTTGGTTTTGAGAAAAAAGCCGATATCAGCGGCGATAATATCGACCTCAAATATCTGAAAAAGTTCTACAAGGAAAATAAGGATAACTTCCGCAACGATTCTCTTGTTCATCTGTATTACTACGCATCGGGAATGAGAGATTTTGCCGTTCAGCAGAATATTTTTGTGATGTATGTTGAGGACAGTGACTTTGAAGCACGTCTTTTCCGTGATGAGGTTATGAGAGACCTTGAGCCGTCATCAACAATCTTCGGCTGGTGTCAGTATGAGATTAAGTTTACCGAGTCGGCATCACGCTACGGTCATCATGTTATTCCCTCTGACCATTCATACAATCTGAGCATTCTTTCGTCTTTCAATGCAACCGATGAAAAGTTTGATGCACCGTACGAGGGTGAGGTTCAGCTTGACCCCGATAAGCATTATGTTGCTATCGTTTACAGCGACGGCGATAATCTGCAGTGGATTCAGAACGGCTTCAGCGAATTTCATACATGGCAGAGCTACGGTCTTGATACTCCCGTAAGCTGGACCTTTGCACCGATTGCTTCTCAGCTTGCCGATGTTGATGTTAAAAGAACACTTGCAAATTCCGATAATGCAACATTCATAACAGGTCCTTCGGGCGGCGGATATGCGAGAATCACCAACATGAATTCAAAAGAGCTTGAAGCTTTTTCAGATTACACAGCTTCCGTTATGCTTGAATCGGGTCTCGGAATTATGACTCTTCTTGACGAAATCAAGGACGATAACTTTGATTCAAGCATACAGAAAAGGCTCGGCTATTTTTCAAGATACAATAACATCAAAGGCGGTATTCTTCAGCTTGACCCCAATAATTATGCAGGCGGTGGAGGCAGAGTGTATTTCTCAGACGATAAGCCGTTTGTAACTGTCGGCTTTAGCCTTTGGCATCCGAGCGGAAACGCAGATGAAGTAACCAATGAATGGCTCGCAGAGCAGGCAGCAATCATCAACGCAAAGCCTGCCGATATAAAAACCATCAACGGCTACACGGTAATCAATGTTCATCCGTGGACAGTCGGCCCCGATGACCTTGCATATTTCATCAGTCAGCTTGATGACGGCGTTGAGGTTGTTCCCGTTGATGAACTGCTTGCAGCGGTTGAGCAGAATATTCCCCACGAATTTGCTAAGCCAAACGCATAAAAATAAAAGAGGTTGTAAGATTTTTAAACCTTACGACCTCTTTTTTGTTTTATTCTTTAACCGTTTTATTAATATATACAGCATAAACCAACGGGAAAATCATAAGAAAAATCGGTGCGATATACATCGACAAAGTGTTTTCGTCATTAAAAATTGAAAGTGAATTATTAACCGAGTGAGCGATTATGCACGGAACAATCGACTTGCTTTTAACAAAAATAACAACAAAAAGATAACCGATTGACATGGCGTAGCATATTTGAAGCAATGTCGGTATCAGCTCTGCGCCGTTAAATAAATTCACAATATGCCCTATTCCAAAGGTTATTGAGCTGACCGCTATGGCAGCTTTCACGTTGTCCTTTTCCATCATTTTAAAGAGAAAACCTCTGAAAATGATTTCCTCAATGAATCCGATATTGAGCATGGTCAGGATGTGGAAAATAATCTCTTTCGGCGCATGGTTTATGTTGATTCCCGACCAAACATTAACCGAAACAATCAGCAAAAGCGGCAGAAAATATAAAAACCTTCCGGGGTTGGCAACCTTGGTAAGCCCGTAATACTGCACTTTTTTCAAACTGACGGTCAGGATTATCAGAACAGCCGAAAAAGCCGTATTGATAATCGTGCTTCTGTAATCCTCAACGCCAAAATTCTGCATGCAGAACGAATTGATTGCAACATAGAGAATTATCAACAGTATGCACATGAGGGTTTCGTGCTTATTAAATAATTTCTTAATCATATTCCTCACTCCGAAATCCCGATTTTTGCAACCGTTATTTAACAGGTTAGCTTAAAGCTTTGTATGTATTAATTCAATTGCGAATTAACCTCTGCCCAGACAGATATGCTGTCGGCTTGGACTGTTTTTTTGCTGCCAAGAAATCCGCCGTCAATATATTCATTATCGTAATAATTAACATTGTTGCAGTATTTACCGAAATAAACTCTGCCCTGCAGATTTGTTTTATCAAAAAATTCGCCGATATCAACATTGTTTCTGCTGAAAACAAGACCGTTTATATTGTTTGCACTCATAAGCCTTGACGGAATATCGGTGAATTGGTTTGCGGTGATTTCAATATTTGTGAAAACGGCGGTTTCGGCAGATTTGCCTGCAATATTCGTGCCGATTTCTATTACTGAGCCCCAGTCGCTGAAGTTGCATTTCTCAAAGGTGTTGTTGCGTATGATAAGATTATCAACGCCCGTGCCCTCCTGCCAGAGGGTAGGTTCAATATCCATAACAACCTTTATCGCCTGAGCCATTGTTTTATAGAATCGGTTATTCTCACAAAGTCCGTTTGAGGATTGAAGAAGCAGACCTCTTGCTCTGTTTTCGTGGAAATAATTGTTTCTGATAACATAGTTTCCGCTGTTGCATTCGGTGTTATAAGCTGTCCAGCCTGCCGTTACTCTTTCGGATAAGCTTTCAACAACAATCTCTTTTGTTATCAAGTCAAGAGCTTTTACGGAAACAATTTTCGCTGTAAAATCAGTGTTTTCAAATTTTTCGTTTTTGAACGCAAGCGTATCGCCTGCTTCAAGCCTCATTGCAGAGGCAATCAGCGTAAGAGTATTGCCGTTTACTGCCGAAACATAGCCGAGACCGTCATGAACATTAACGGCATCATCGCCCATTCCGCTTATGTCACATCCGGAAATGTTGAAGCAGCCGTTTGTGTTCACAATATGAATCGCATCGGCTGTCAATGACACGCATCGGCTGTCTTTATGCTTGGGATTAACTCCTACAAAGCTGTTGATAATCTGAAAATGAGAGCAGCTACCCTCGCAGATATAAGCCATACCGGAGCTGCCAAAGATACTTATATTATCGAAGGTTATATTTTTGCTGTAATCTCTTATATTGAAAATTGTTCCGTCATAAACATAGTGTCTGAGAATATATGTTTCGCCATTCTCGAAATTATCCATACAGCCGTTGTGGGTAACACGCAGAGTGTTGCCCGAAATTTTCTGAACAGATTTCACTGCGGTTGTATCCTGATAAAGATAAACCTCTTTTGAGGAGTGTTTTGCACCGAAAGTAAATGTTTCGGGGTCGCATTGAGTAATTGCCGTCAGACGGTTGCTTTCGCTGCAGTATTCCGCTTTCTTGAACACGAGCTCAATCGTATCAGAATCGGGATTGCTGTTCTGAACCGTAACAACCGAAGCAAGCGGACTTTCTTCCCAATTCCAGTCAAAATTGAGGTTTCGTATTTCAACACAGTCGCTGTTTCTTATAAAAAACTTGTATCCCGTTGAGGAGAAAACAAAGGTTGCATCAGAGCCTTCAATCAACAAATCTGTGCAGTTATTTGCATCAAGGCCGTTTGTGCTTCTGAAATAATATGTACCCTTATCAATAACAAGCTTCGTCTGCGGATGCTGCGAGCAATAATTGAGTGCACTCTGAAACGCCTCAAAATTATCCTCATTGTTCTCCGAAAGTCCGAAGTCGGAAGCATTTACCGTATTGAGTTTATCAGCATTTGGGCGCTGAATATAAAATGTTGTTCCGTTTGCGCCGTCTATCTTATCTGCCGTTCTGCTTTCGTTTGTGCAGGCAAGTGTTTCAATAAGCACATCGCCTTTTTCGGGCGCAGCGACAGACGGTGTGAATATCAGGATTATCGAAGCAATGAATGAAACTATTTTTAACAGCATTCTGTTCCTCTTTTCAGTTTGAGTTTTATTAATCTTCAGGAGTTTTTATTTCTTTTGTTTTCTGAAATTCAGTATATCACAATTTATCGGTTTTCTCAATATAAATAAATGCAGAAAAGAACCCTTGGAATCGGTTGATTCCAAGGGTTTCGATAATCCCCGTTCGGGATAAATTATCTCTTTGAGAACTTGAGTGTGATTAAAGCATCTTGTTTTTGCTTGTCACAACCTGCCGTAATCTGTAAAATCGCTCAGATTGACATTGACAAACGGGCAAAAAGTCAATAAAAAGGTGTTTGCCTTAACTTGCCACAGTTTGTTAATGACCCCGAAAAAGCTCAGATATCCTGACTTGTTGACAAAATATTGACATTTTCAATCAATCAGCAAGTGTGTATCTTGTAAGATTGCAGCTTTGGCGGCGTGCACCTCTGTCGAGAACGCAGAAAACAGGTTCGCCGTTTTCGTCGGCATAGACAGTCATGCCTTCAGCCTCGATCTCTGCGCCGACATTTCTTGTGAATGCTGCCTGAACGTCACCGCTTTCAACATCAACGCAGTAAATATGCTTATTGCCGTCCAGTTCATCGCAGGACATATAAAGCTTGCCGCCAAACATTTCAGCACCCTGAACTCTGTCTACGGGCTGTGAAAGAGGAGTGGTTTTAACAAGCTCTAAGGTGTCGAGGTCGAAAACGTTGAGAACAGTTGCGTTTGTCCATTCGGCGGTGTAAATATAATTCTTCTCGGCATCCACCGCACACCACGGCACGCCTTCCGTGTGAAGCTCATAGGGAAGAGGATAATATTTACCCGTATATTTCAGCGTTTCAGCATCGTAGAGAACAATGCACGAACGCTCATAATCGGGGCCGTCTTCAACGGCTGCATAAACAATTCCGTCGTGGCAGCTCAGACCGCCGATGTGGTCATAGCCCATATCTTCAAGCTCATCGGGGATTGCATTTGTGGTAATGAGAAAAATCTCGCCCGTTTCAATATCAGCCTTACCCAGATTCTTTTTGCCGCTGAAATAGAAATATTCGCCGTCATTTGTAACGCCCTGCGAGGTCATATGTTGATCATACAAAACATAGGTGGTCTTTGAAATGACCTCAGCCCCCACGGGTGCAGGGGTATCTTTTTCGTCAGCACCGACAACAAGCATCATAATTGCGGATATCAGTGCAACGCACTTTTTAAAAATAACATAAATCGTACCGAATGTAGCAGTCATAAAAGCATCTCCAATAATTTTTTACCATTATATACCCAAAATAAAAGCTTGTCAAACATTCAAATTCAAAATAAAAGTGCGCTCCGTCCAATAGCGAATAATTCACGAGTTTTACAAAAATATAAGCGAATATTTGAATTATATTACAAAAAAATGAGCGAATAATTCCGAAAACACGCAAAAACATGAGGCAACGCGAATGTTGACATCGGGTTCTGACAGAATTATAATTATCCTATACAGAAATAAAGGAGAAAAGCTATGAACACATTTGATAATCTTTTCAGCAGAAGATCAATTCGTACATATAACGGCGAAAACATAACGGAATCCGAACTAAATCTGATTCTCAAAGCAGCTTACGCATCACCTGTCGGCAGAGCACTTTTTGACACGCTGAACATCACGGTTATCAGCAACCGTGAGTTTCTGAACAAGTGGGAAGACTACTGCGAAAGCCAGACCGAACGCAGACCCTTCTACGGTGCACCGACTGTTATTCTTGTTTCATCGCTCATTCCCTCAACAGACCTTAAATGCGTTAATGTCAACTTCTCAAACGCTGCAATTCTTGTTCAGAATATGGCAATAGCCGCCACCGAGCTCGGTATAGGCTCCTGCCACATCTGGGGTGCAGTCAGATTTCTCAACGATAATGAGGAGCTTCTGAAAGAACTCAGCCTCCCCGAAGGAATGGTTCCCTGCTGTGCAATCATTCTCGGTCAAACAGACGAGAAATATGAACTCCGTGATATCCCCGAAAACAAAATCAAAACCAATTTCATTAAATAAACACAAATGCTCCGCAGAGATTTTCTGTGGAGCATTTTATGTCATGACCCTCGAAACGAAAGGAGGACGGAACTATCATATGAATGTGTCGTGTGTGAATTTTGCACCGAGACGGAAACCGGAAATGAAAGAATCAGTGAGACTTTTAGCTGTAAATTCGATGTACTTATCTGTGTATTTCAGAAACAACGCTTTTTCATCACCTGTCAGCTTATCTAAAATCTGCTTTTCAAGCTCGGTCAAGTCATTAAGTTTCCTCTTCAATTCCGCACCGAATTCAGGATTATACGACTGAGGCTCAAGGTTGCCATAATATAAATCTTCTATAAATCCCATAAAATCTCCGTTCCGATAATTATTGTTTCTTCTGTAGAATATTATATCGGATTTCACGGTTCATGTCACGTTCTAAAGCGCACAATCTTTAACGCGATTTCAGCATTATGGCCTCTGTAGCGCACAAAAGCCAATGGTTCAACTCTATCGGCTCTTTCTGATCTGTTAATTAAAAAGATTATAAACCGCACCAAGCAGCTTGTAAAAGCCTACTGCAAGCGGATTCAGAACATCCCAGAACCATTCCTCATAAACAACAGTCCATTTATAGGGCACTCTGTAAAGATAGAGCAATTCGCAGTCCGAAAGAAGGTTTGTTCCGCCTTCCGAAAACAGAACGGCATTCATTTCTTTAAGATCATTGTGAAGCTTTTCGCCCTCCGACATCCAAACATACGGGAACTGACAGCGTGAAAATTCGCCCCGTTTGTTTGCGGCTTTCCAGTATCTCCACGAAAGCTCCGTTCTGCGAATCTGCTGAAGCTGTTCATCATCTTCGGCAACAGTCTTTGCCTTTTCCCAGAGCTCATTGCATTTTTCAACATCTTCATCGGTCATATTATAAAGTGTATTTTCAGCCGACTGATAAATTGAAAGATGCTTGCTGTCGGTAACGGCGTGTTCCGTTATGATGTCAATAAATTCTCTGATATAGCATCCGCCCGGACCGTAAACACCGTTAAGATAGCCGTCCATTTCGGCTTCATAATCAAGATAAGGGTTCTGCATAAGCTTTGAGAGAATATATGTCCTCATCTCGGCAAACTCGGCATCGCTGTTATCGATATAATAGTTACCTTCTTCATAAAGACCTTTGACGTTGTTCTCATAGAAAATCTGAACATTTCTCTGAAGTACGCCGAAATTCGGGAATATGCAAAGCGTATTTGCGTAGTTATGAACATAATCCCAGATATAAATTCTGTTGCAGATTTTGCCCCACTCACGAAGGTCATTCATAAAATCAACATTCTGCTCACATTTCGGGTCATCAAGAGTATGACCGAAGCAGCATTCAATCGAGCAAAGTCTGACAATAACATCCTCACGGGGAACAGCATTTGTGGGTGCTTTTCTTGTGTACTGATAAGCGAAGGTATCAAAAACAACGTTGTCGTAGCCGTGTTCTTTTACTCTGCGTGCAATTTCGTTGACAAAAGTAATCATTGTACCCGACTGCGAGCCGTTTTCATCGTCAATCGCCTTGCAGTTATCGCACATACAGTAATCAAAATTATCGTGCTGAGTGAGTGAAACAATCTGAATATCCGCATCGGGGTTGTGCTCCGATTCAAGAAGCTCGAGCACCTCTGCCGTCACGATATCTTTCACCTTCTCATTGGTGAGGCAAAGCTGATTGGGTGTTCTCTTGCCGTTTCTGAGTGCGAAATATTCGGGATGCTCTTCAAAATATGTTTCGGATTTGCAGAAAAATGTTGTCATCGTATGACAGAATCTGCCTAGATATTCAACGGCAGCTCCCTGCTCTGCGGTAAAATCTCTGTAAGCACCACCGATCAGACCGTTTGCAAGTGAGAATTCGATATCACGGGAGCTTGCGGTGTCTGTTTCCGTATATTCAAAAAACGGAGTGTATTTGATATCTATATCGGCAGGAACGGTGAGAGTGCTGTTTTCAGGAGCGATAATCACCTGCGTCTCATACCAATGACAGCCGCAGAATTTTTCAAGAAATGCATAAACACCGTTTATAGTACCCTTGTTTCCTGCACCGTTGATGATAATTCTTTTATCGGTTGATGTGATGATATAGCTTCCGTCGGCGGACTCCGAAAAATCATTTTCGGCTCTTCTTGTTGCACCGACACAGATTTCATATTCCGAAGAATCGTTATTGGTAACAATTTCGATGTTTTTACCTGTGATTCTGTCAAGATAATGCTTTAATCTCTGCGAGGCATAGATATCCGTCGCCGAAGCATCGGCAGAAACAACAATAACGCTTTCGTAAACCTTGAATCCGTTTTCAGCCGCAAATGCGGTAAACGGAACTGATAAAGCACCGATTATCATAGCAAGCACCACACTTAAAATTTTTTTCATTTTCAGCGCTCCTTACTGCGGATATATTCATCTTCCAATTCGCCAAGCCTTGCATAGCTTTCCGCCTGACTTATAACACGCTGCGCCTCAATATAGGGTTTAACCGCACGGCAATACAGCGAATATCTGTGCTCTTCAATTTTGATCAACCTCTGAACGTCCGATTTTTCAATTCTCAAGCTCCTGAAATCCTGCTTGAGCTGCGGCAAATCGTCCTTTAAGCCCGATTCCTTCGCAACTTTTATTCTGTCGGAGATTTCAAGAATTTTCAGCTGAATTGCATTTTCCGTTTCATAAAGCTCATCAAGCAAAGCCGTATCGTAGGGTTCAATTCCGTTTTTATAATATTTTATGAAGGTACGCTTTGCGGTTTCAATATTTTCCTCACGCATCAAAGCGTTTCTTCTGCGGTTTATCTGCGTCTGAGTCTGTACAGGATAGCTTTTTATTTCTTTTTTCGTCGGCAAGATTACCGTCATAAAGCTTTCGGGTCCGTTTGCCGTCAGCATACGTGCCTCGTAAAGCTCTTCTCTGCCTTCGGGAGTGTTGTATTTATCAAGCTCCTCCATAACAAACAGAGCAATTTTTATTTCTTCATTTTCTTTTCTCAGCAATGAAATTTCTTTTTTGCCGACTCCTCTTCTCTTTGCATCTTCAATATCGTGAGGCACTTTGGTGCTCAGGACTCTTGCCTCCCTGATAATTTCAATCGCCTCTGCGAAAGCATCTTCGTTATGCTGATTGCGTGAATAATCCTCAAACATTGCACGGATTTTCAGCACCTTGATTATTGCCTTCTGCTTTGTTTCGGTGAAATCATAGAAGAAATACGGAATAACGTTGAGCGCCGCTCCGATTGCCGATGCAATAATCAGAACGGAGCATATGCTTATGAAATAGTCACGGTTATTGAGCACGTCATAAACAACAGAGCCATCGTAGCCCAACGACAAAGCGGTTTCCTTATTAAGACCCGTTCTGTCATAAATCGCAGGCAGAGCAAGACCCGTAACCATTGTTATCACGTTGCCGATAAGCCCTACCGCCGAAAACATACCGTCGATCCTCTCACCCGTCATATAGTGCTGATAATCCCTTATATCCGCATTGACACTCGGACCGAGCAGATGGCCGAGAGAGGTGATGAACTGATTAATAAAGGTGAAAACAAGAAGAATCCAGATAGCTCCCGGCTTTCCTGCCTGAGCGATTACAGGGAGCATCATAAGGATAAAAATTACGCTCAGAGCATTGGTTATGATAAGTATTTTTTTCTTTCCGTGCTTACGGATAAGAAACGGGCCGACAAGATTTGGCCAAAAGGACGCATTGCCTGCAATGGCGGTAATCACGGCATACTGTCCTGCCGAGCAGGCATCCTGATAGTTATACATCCACTGCATAATGTTCTGGAAGCCGATTTCAAGGAAGCCAATCCAGCCTGCAAGCGAAATAATCCAGAAATATTTGTTCCTTGCAACTGCTTTGAACGCATCAATAAACCTTATCTGTGTGCGATGTGTTTTCGCCTGAACGGTTTTCTCTTTTGTGTTTACGTAAATTATCATCGACACCAGAAAGCCTGCCAAAAGCATGGGCGGATAAACATAGCGGTATATTCTGATATCGTAGAGAGTATCCTCCCCCGTCACCGCCCTTGCGAGAAGCGGAAAAATAATACCGACAATCGAGGGGGAAAGATTTTCCACAACGTAGCGTATTGAAAGCACGTCGGAGCGTTCAATACTGTTTGGCGACAAAACGTTTATCAGGCTTTCATAAGAATCGTTGAAGAAATTATAGAAAAACTGGAATGCAATATTAAATCCGAGCACAACCGCACACTTTGCGAAAAGGCTCATATTTTCATAGGGCATCCACAGAAACAACGAGCCGAGAATCGCCGTGGGCAGGCCCATCGTCAGGAGATACGGGCGGTACTTGCCCTTCATGCTCCTTGTGTTGTCTATCATCTGGGCACGCAGAGCCGTCAGCGGAAACGCCGTCAGCAGACTGATGATATAAATAATCTGCAAGGGAATCGGGTCAATGCCTATCGTGTTGCCGAGCAAGGTATTACCCGTTGAAATTATCATCTGCTGGAAGCAGTAAACGATAATTCGCACGCCGATTCCTCCGCCTGCAAGCGAAGCAATCTCCTTATAGGTCATATACCTGCCTTCGGGCGGAGTTTTCCAGTATTTTTTTGCGAGAGTCAGGAAGCCAGTTGCTTTGTCTTTAATATTCATAGACAAACTCTCCTTTTGTTATTTTGAAAAAACAACGGTTGTAACGGATTCGGGGGATATCGCAACGCTTTCCCCTGCATGCACTCTGCTTTCTTCAAGATTTTTTTCGTTATCCGTAACCGCAACAAGTGCATCGCAGGTCAGCGCACAGCTTTTTTCTTTATCCGTCGGATTCGCTATGACAAGAACGGTTTTTTCTTCATTTTCAAAGGCAACAAGCATTACGTCAGCGTCATCGCTCTTTGCCTCAATCCGCTTTGCGCCAAGCGGTATGTATTTTGAGAAATTACCCGTTGCGTAAAGCCTTTTCGTGGTTTCAAAGTTCTTGTTTCTGATATCAAGATAGATGAGCCCGTCGTGATAATCATAATGCGAGCAAGCTATCCAATGCTGCCACGAGGTGACACCGAGCAACGTAAAATCCTCAATCATAACCTTTACGGTTTCAAGAGCGGAATCCATATTCGGATTCTTCCCACCGACCATATGAGTCCACTCACTCATTTTTATCGGCATATCGGGATAATGCTTATCCATCCATTTTCTGTATCTTCGGAGAAAACCGAGTCTTTCGTTAAAGAAAGGCAGAGGCTGATGCAGAAAATATGAGTGCAGGTCAACGGAATCAATGCACTCGCGCACCTCGGGATATTTCATCAGATTGCGCGTGTACGACTTGTTAAACCAGCGGATATCTCCGTTTTCGACGCCCGAAAGCTTGACGGATGAAAGCTTACTGCGTTTCCGAAGCTCCCTTGCAAAAGTAAGCATAACCTTGCCTGCCTGACGGGGCGAATAGTGGCAGCCCTCCTGCCCGCCCGTCCAGATCCAGAAAGGCTCGTTGATCGGAGAAAGATATTTTATCGGCAAGCCCTCATCAACAAAATGCTCCGTAACGTCAAGGCAGTAATTCGCGAAGGGCAGGTAATTCTTTTTGCTTAAATTCGTTCTGAAAAGCTGATGCTTTTTAAGATGCGCCCAATCGTTTTTGGTCAGCCTCTCGATGGGAGAATTCACAAAAAGAATAACCTCCTGCGCACCGTCACGCACAGCCTGACGCATCATATACACCGCTTTTTTGTCACGGCTAAAATCATATCCGCCGTCAGCCGTATCAAAGCTTTCTGTTCTGCGTGCAAAATCGGAATATTCTCCGTTTCCGCTGTGAGCAGAGCCACCGCCGATATTATATCTGTATATATTCATACCTATGCCGTCGGTCTTGCTGAAAAGCAAACGGGATATGACGTTGCGTATTTCTTCGCCGTTTTCGTCTTTGTTATCCCAGCCGCCGACAATCTGTGCCCACCAGGCACCGCTTGCGCCGATGCCCTCATAGGTCTGGAATTTTTTGTTGCCGTCAATCTGTATTTTCACAGTAACACCTCACAGCATAAAACAAATTTATCAGAATTTATTATAGCTCACCGTTTCTTCCATAGGTCTGTAAACCGAGTGTCTTTCGTTTGGAACGGCATCCGGTGCGGCATAGCCCATCACAAGAAGTGCAACGGGCTCAATATTTTCGGAAATCTCAAACGCTTCACGTATCTTGAAGGGGTTGAAGTGCATAACCCAGGTCGAGCCGATGCCGAGCTCCCACGCCTGAAGCATCATATGAGTTGTGACAATGCTCGCATCAACAATGCCGCACTGTGCACCGTCATAGGGTCTTGTCCAGCATTCATCCTTGTTGTAGCATATAAGCATTGCACAGGGCGCATCAAAATGGCAGCGAGTGCATTCTTTCAGTTTTGTAAGGGTTTCTTCATTGCTCATAACAAGAATCCTCTGTGGCTGATAATTGCAACCCGTCGGCGCAATGTGTCCCGCTTCAAGTATCTTGTCGATAACCTCTTTCTCAAGAGGCTTGTCCGTGAATTTCCGCACCGAATATCTGTCGGTGGCAAGGTTTAAAAAGTTCATAACTTCACCTTTGTGTATTCGATTTAATAACATATTATCAATCTCCAATCAAATTATTTCCTCTTTATTTTAATGCATGTTTTCTGTACTTAATTTTCAAGAATTACCAGATACTCTCCCAGTCTTTCGTTTACGTATTCTGCGATGAGGGCGGTCATTTTTGATGCATCGTTATCACGGTAATAGGCATCAAACGCTTCGTAATAACGCTTGCGGTCTGTGAATTTGATATTTATCGGCGGATAACCGTTGCGGATGAGGTCAAGATTCAGAATGAGTCTGCCTGTTCTGCCGTTGCCGTCGATAAAGGGGTGTATGCCCTCGAATTCAAGGTGGAAACGGGCAATGCGCTCGATGATATTCATTGTTTCAGCACGCTTTTTGTCCTCAATCAGGAGTCCTTCCATTGCAGGTTGAACCATATAGGGCTGCAAAGGTTCTGTGTATGCCCCCATAATGCGAACGGGAATTCTTCGGTATGTGCCTTTGTCTTCGGGTTTGTTTATCAGAACAAGGGAGTGAATATTTTTGATTACACTCTCGCTGATGGGCATATCCTTTGTTACAATATCCTGCACATAAAGGAACGCATCTCTGTGTCCAACCGCCTCAAGGTGGTCTTTGAGGGGTTTCTGGTCAATGGTCATACCCTCAAGAGCCATTGCGGTTTCTTTAAGTGTGAGTGTGTTGCCCTCGATGGCGTTGGAGTTGTAGGTGAACTCAATCATAAACTCTTCTCGGAGGCGTTCAACTTCACCTGCGGTAAGCGGTCTCAGCTTTGAAAGACGAGCCTTTTTAGCCTCGATATCTGCGAAGATGTTATATTTAACTCTGCCGTCAGCAGGCTTTTGCGCGTTTTCGGGAATCATATAGAGCTTGCCTTTCTGAACAGCACCTTCTATCTTTCCTTCCGCACAGAGCATACGGACTCTTCTGGGGGAAATGCCCCATTTTTCCGCAGCCTGAGACGCTTTTATATAGTTCATAGAGTGTACCTCCGTTCGGATACGATAATACAAGTTTAAGTTTATCACGTTTCAGGAAGGATATCAACAACTATTTTTAAATAATCAAAAAGATATTTCCCCAAACATAGTGATTTATAGGAAATATAGCAAACCCGCAGCCAAATCAGCTGCGGGTTCTTCTCTTTTTACGCTTTTTCTGTTTCTTCTTTTCTTCAAAATGCTTAAATATCATCCAATCCATTTTCTGCATAGCAGCAACGGAGAGATTAAGTTTTTTTGCATAGGATTTTAATTTGCCTATGTCTTTACCGTCATAGCGACGGTATGCCTTTGAAAGCTCTCGCAGTCTGCGCCAACTGATGCGGGTGTGATTTTTGAAATAGTCGCAAATTGTGCGCTCAAGGTCATAGCACGGCAATCCGTCTGCCGAAACAGTCTTTCCGATTTCAAAATGTTCGGGTCTGACATACAGACTCAAGGTATCAAGAGGCTATGACGCTAACGGTAAGCAAATTACTCCCTATTCCGTGGTTTGGAAACTGCCCGAAGACTGGGATAAGTGGGCTAAAAAGCGTCAGCAAAAAGAGCTTGATATTGCAAAAGCTAATTTTCAGGCAGCCTGCGACAGAGGTGAAGTCAAAACGAAAGCTGAAAAGTCAGCCGAGAAAAAAGCAATAGCAAAACAACTTGCTGAAGAAGATATGAAAAAGATGAGTTTTGCAGATGCTTTTGATTTATACATACACGAAACCAAGGGAATTAAAAAGATCAACACATTAACCGGTATCAACACAACCATGAAAAGAGCATTAAAAATGTTTGGTAAAAGAAAAGTTGAGGATATAAGCGAGAACGACTGCCGGGCATACCTTGATTCTTTATATGAAGAGGACCTTGAAACTTCCACCGTCCGTAAGCATTATGAAACACTGCACGCTTTTCTGACCTGGTGCCTTGATGAGAAAAATATAATATCTTCTCATCCGATGAAGAAAATCAAGAAGCCTATCATCAAAAAAGGCTCTGAAACAGTAGCTGTGTATTCTCTTGAAGAACTCAAAAGAATTATCGAGTGCTCAAAAAATGAGCCTTTGATGTGGCAGGTAATGACGCTTCTTCTTGCTGACTCAGGAATGCGTCGAGGGGAAGCCTGTGCTTTGCGCTGGTCAGATATAGAGCTTTCAACAGGAAGAGTGCATATAGTTAACAATGCTCAATACACCGAAGGTGAAGGTGTATACGATACCACGACAAAATCCGGAAAAGACAGAGTCATCTATCTGAACGATCAGGTTATCAAAATTCTTTCGGAATGGAAAGAACTTCAGAAAGAAGTAATCGAGGGGTTGGGTAAAAAAACTCCCACACATATTTTTACACATCTTGATTCGGGAAACAGAATAAATCCACAAGCCCCTACCGCTTATTTCAGAAAATTCGGAGAAAAATACGGCATCGAAGATTGCCACCCTCATAAGTTCAGACACACCATGGCGACATTTATGATTCGCAACGGTGTTGACGTTAAGACCGTATCCGAAAAGCTCGGACATTCAAGCATTGAAATAACGCTCAAGCAGTATGTTCACAGTGATGAGGATACTCAGAAAGCCGCAAACGAAAAATTCGCTTTACTTGTGTGGAACGGATAAAAGGTATTGAACGCAAAACCACAGGTTCGGTTTAATTGCCGAATCTGTGGTTTTTTCTTAATTATTGACAAAATATTGACATTTTGGATTTTGAGATTATTCCAAAAAAAGAAAAGAACCCTTGGAACCGTTGAGATTCCAAGGGTTTTCGATAATCCCCATTCGGGATAAATTATCTCTTTGAGTTATAAGCTCGATGTTTTGTATCGTTTTGAAGCGTGCCGAAAAGCGTTGATATATAACGATTTGCTTTTTGTATAATAGCATAATGTTTCGGATTTTGCAATACCGTTTTTTATCTTCGGACATCAAAAAGACATCAAATTATTGCAGCTTCAAGGATATTAAATCAGCAACTTTTGCTTTTGAGCTTTCAAGAACATCTGCATATACATTAGCGGTTGTTGATACATCGGAGTGACCGAGCAATTCAGAAACAATCTTCAAATCAATTCCGCTGTTAATCAGAAGTGTTGCGTTGCAATGCCTTAATGTATGCAGGGTTGCAAAGTCAAAAGATGTTCCCTTAACAAATTTTCTGAATTGTGTATTGATGAATGAACGGTCAACATAATTTCCGCTTTCGGTAGTGAAAACCATTTCGGGGTGCTTGTTGCTCTTGCCGAGCTTTTCTGCTTTTTCATCCTGATGCTGTTTCTGTTCTCTGAATATTTCTGCCAATGTATCGGAAAGTCCGATATATCTGTTACTTGTTTTTGTTTTGGGCGGCTGCAGCCAATGTTTACCGCCGACATCGGTTAATGTGTTCTCAATGTGAATTGTTCTGTTATCAAAGTCGATATCCTGCCAACGCAGACCCAAGCATTCACCCGAACGCATACCCGTATATAAAAGCACTTTAATTATTGTGTTAAACTGTGAATATTCGCTGACCATTGATAAAAGCTCTTTTGCTTGATGCTCGTCAAGAAAGGGCTTTTTTTCTTTTGCTTGTTTTGCTTTCGGTAAAATAACAGCCTTTGTGCAGGGCGTTTCTTTAATGAATCCTTGTTCAACGGCACGGGCAAAAACGCTCTGCATTATAACATATACCTTTCGACAGGTTGCAGGGGCATATTCACGGGTTTTGAAAAACGCTGTTATCTTCGCAGGGGTAAAATCTTTTAATTTTATGTTGCCGAGTTCAGGCAAAAGGTGATTTTTAATCTGACTTTCATAATTATATGCGGTTATCTCTTTAAGCTCGTTTTTAGCGTAGTTTTCAATAAACCATTCAGCCATTTCCGAGAATCGCATATTTTCATTTAATGAGGTCATACCCTTGCATTTTCTTTCAAACTCTGCGGCATATTCGGCAGCGAGCTTTTCTGATTTCTTCGGTGTAGTACCTTCGGGCGGCTTATAGGTTGTTGTTTTGCGGATTTTCTTGCCGTTGACATCATGCTTTCTAATTTATCGGATGAAAAGCTGGATTTGATGCTGATGGTTGCGAGAGCATTGACGGATAATAACTATGACAATATGCCCGAATCTGCTCTTGAATTTTTCGCTTCAGATGAAAAGGCAAGCGAAGAAACCAAAGAAAAAGCAAGAATCGCTCTTGCAAAGAAAAGGGGTGAAGCTGTTGAATGTTGCAGATGAACGAAAAGCAAGAGCCGCAGAAACCCGAAAGAAAAACCAAGAAGCGAGGAAACGCAGGCAAGCCGCCGATTTTGAGCTTAAAGTATTAAGGCTGAAAACAGCGATTGAAATAATGCAAAATCCCGATGCTACACCGTCAGAAAAGCTTGAAGCAGCAAAACAAGCGGCAGAGCTTCAATCAGATTACAAGGTTATGACCGCCATAAGTACAACAGCATAAGAGTTATAAAGGCGTGAAGCTTATTGCTTCCGCCTTTTTCCTTTGCAACCTGAAAAAACCTGAAATATTTTGCTTTAACTGTCGACAAAGTGTCGAACCGAGAGCGAACAGAGAAAAATGAAGCGGTGAGGAAGCGGCGAGAAAAGCAAC
>JBGVNA010000201.1:0-14908 GCA_045125175.1 Acutalibacteraceae bacterium | reverse complement strand
TGCTCTTGTTCTGACCGACGGTGCGTATCTCACGGAAACGCCCGACCCTCAGTCTGCAAAGGTAATTGAAAGCATTCCCTCAAAAACAAAATTCACCTATAAATATCTTTATGAGAATTATGACTCTATCAGCGTTTTTGTTGAATATAACGGCATCAAAGGCTGGTTAAACACAAAAAACACCGACTATAAAATTGCAACAGGCGAAAAAAGCGGCGTTTATGTGCTCGCAGAAAAAGGCTTGCCGCTATACACAAAACCGCTTGACGAGAATGCCGAAATAATCGCAACCCTGCCCGAAAACACAAATCTTTGCGTTGATTTTCAGTATTGGCACGCCGAAGAAGTTGACGGCGAAGTTCATGAAACAAGATGGATGCATGTCAATTTTAACGGCACAGACGGCTGGGTATTAGGCAAAGACAGCTCCGAATATGTTTGTATGTTCAGCGCATACGATTTAAAAATCACCTCAGAAAACGGTTTGAATTTATATTCTAAAAAAGATGAAAATTCAGAAATTGCTTTGATTATACCCAATGGAACAGCTGTTACCGTTGCGTATGAATCAGAGAGTGATTCTGCGCTGTGGGCATTTGTTGAATACGGCGGAAAACAGGGCTGGATTCTCGCTGCTGATAAAGATGCGGAATATATTGAAAATTCAGACAAACAGCTTGATGCTCCTCACGGCGCACAGGCTGCTGAAAATGAAAACTTGTCCGAAGCTCCTGAGCTTACCGAAAAAAACGTATCAGTTGATCCTGCTGATGATGAAAATACCGTTTCCACAAAAACGATTATCATAATCTGCGTTTCGGCAGCCATATTGATTGCCGCAGTCATTGCGATTATTACAATCAGAAAGAAAAAATCCAAATAAAAAACCTGCGCACGGGCATGAAGCCCGTGCGTTTTCACTTGCAAAACATTCTTTAATATGTTATTATTATAATGATTATAAATAAGCAGGTGATATTTTGAAGTTGTTCAGAGCAATCTTATTTTACATTTGGCAGTTTACATATGCCATCGCACAAAACATTTTAGGTTTAATAATGCTTGCAATCCATAAATCACGCGGAGCAGAAAGCGAATGGTACCATAACGCGCTTATAACTTATATTGACAAGAAGAATTTTGGCGGAGTTTCGCTCGGCATGTTTATTTTTATTAATAAAAACAGAACAGGCGATGCTCTTCACGATACTAAAATTCATGAATACGGTCACACCGTTCAGTCGCTCATTCTCGGGCCTCTCTGGCTTTTTGTTATCGCCATCCCCTCAATAATATGGTGCAATGTTCCATATTTCGTTAAGAAAAGAAAATTTGAAAACATTTCATATTATTGGCTTTACTGTGAGGGCTGGTCAAACATGTGCGGTCTTTGGGCAACAAAGGAGCGTTTCCTCACACCCGAGCTCCTCAACAGAGGCAGATACGGTAAACCGATTAATCCCAACAGAAGCAAGCGCAAAGATATTAAAGGCAGAAAGAGAAGCAAGTAAATTATGGAAAAAAAATATCTCAAAACATCTGAGCTTTTAAGTTTTTCAACAGCCGGATTCGGCAGAAGCATGATTTATAACCTCATGTCAACATTCCTGCTGATTTTTTACACCGATGCAATGCACCTTAAATTCAGCGATGCAGGCATGATTATTCTTATAACCCGTGTTTTTGATGCATTCAACGACCCTGTTATGGGCATTATTGTTGATAAAACAAAAACCAAGTTCGGAAAGCTTCGCCCGTTTCTCCTCATATCTCCCCCGCTTATTCTTATTTCAACGATTCTTCTTTTCTGGGTGCCTGTTGTTCCCACAGACGAAAACTACACACTCAGACTTGTTTATTCAGCTTTAACATA
Organism: Acutalibacteraceae bacterium; assembly: GCA_045125175.1. Taxonomy (GTDB): domain Bacteria; phylum Bacillota; class Clostridia; order Oscillospirales; family Acutalibacteraceae; genus CAG-177. The sequence continues at coordinate 13,035 of JBGVNA010000201.1, read as the reverse complement.
TATTCTTTGGGCAGCATGCTTCACCGTTCAGGATGTTCCCTTCTGGGGCATGAGCGCCGTTGTTTCGCCTCTTGAAAAAGAACGCAACAAAATGCTCTCAACCGCAAGAATTTTCTGCACAGTCGGCGGCATTGTTCCCACTCTTCTTGTAGGTGCATTCACCGATAAATTCGGTCTTTCAAAGGGATATCTTATCAGCGCAGTGCTCATTGCCGCTGTCGGCACAAGCCTTTCATGGCTCGCTTTCTTTGGCACAAAAGAAAGACTTGAGGATAAAAAGGATAAAATCACCGTTAAGGAATATTTCCTTGCTTACACCAAAAACAAACCCCTCATTCTCGTTATCATCTCCAGCATTCTCGGCTCTGCAATGCTTATGGCTCAGACCTCCGGTGCATATCTTGCAAATTACCTTTTCTCTTCTTATAAGCAGTTTTTCCCCGTGCAGACAGTTATGACCGTTGCCATCGGTGCAGGCATGATGGTTGCCATGGTTCTTATGCCCGTGCTTCGCAAAAAGATGTCACTAAAGTCAATCTACATTGCATCTGCATTTTTCGGCGCAATTGTTCATCTTATAATGTACTTTGTAGGTTATTCAAATTTTTACGCATTCCTTGTAATGCTTGTTTTTGCGGGTCTTCCACTCGGTATTTTCAATGTTATAACCTATGCCATGATTGCAGACAGTGTTGATTATCTTGAGTGGAAAACAGGAAGAAGAGCCGAAGGCGCTTGCTTTGCCTGCCAGACATTCATCAGCAACCTCACCGCAGGTATTTCAAATTTCATTACCACTCAGGTGCTTGAAATATTCAACTATGTTCAGCCCCTCAGAGAATATAACGAGCTCGGTCAGCTCAAAGAAATTGTTCAGCAACAAAGCCAGAGAACACTTGACGGCATGTTCATTATGGTAACGATTATCCCGGCAATCAGCCTTGCACTTGCCGCAATTCCCATGTTCTTCAATGACTATTCAGGCAAGAAAAAGGAAAAAATTCAGCAGGAGCTTGCCGAACAAAGGGAGAATGCAAATGTCAATTGATAACGAATTTGATGCTTTTTCCGAAGGCATTGAGCCCGGAGGATTACGCAGCAGAACACAGATAAAAATACTTATAACCTTCATGGCCAGCAAAATCAAAGAGCCTTTGAAAGATACAATGATTATTGAAGCCCTTCAGCTTCACGGTCTTGCCAACTATTTTGAAACAACACAGGCTCTTGATGAGCTCATTGACAGCGGCAACCTTTCATCGGCAGACGGTGTTATTTATATCACCCCAAAAGGAGCTCTTTCTGTTGATGAGCTTTCACAGGAATTGCCTAAATCGGTTAAGGAAACCGCTCTTGCTGATGCTCTTAACCTTCAGCTTCTCGAAAAACGTGAAAGCGAAAACACCGTTGACATAAGCAAAACCGATAACGGATATTTCGTCACTTTCAGAGTTACCCATAAGGGTGAAAATCTTATGGAGCTCACGGTATATGCTGCCGATTTTGAGCAAGCAGAGCAGCTCAAGCATAATTTTCTCAAGAACCCCTCGCATGTTTATTCAACCGTTGTAACCTCACTTTATATTTAAGGAGTTAAAATATGCTCGAAGAACTCAAAAAAAAGGTATACGAAGCCAACCTTAAGCTTGTTGAATATAAGCTTGTGCTTTTCACATGGGGCAATGTTTCGGAAATAGATAAAGAAACAGGCCTTGTGGTTATCAAACCCTCGGGCGTTGACTATGATAAAATGCGCCCGGAGGACATGGTTGTTATGAATCTTAACGGCGAAAAAGTTGAGGGTAACCTCAATCCGTCATCAGACACGCCGACTCACCTTGAGCTTTACCGCCGCTTTCCCGATATCGGCGGCGTTGCGCACACTCATTCAACCTTTGCTGTTTCATTTGCACAGGCTGCAAGCGATATCCCCTGCTACGGCACAACCCACGCTGACTTTGCTTACGGCGCAGTCCCCTGCACAAGAGATTTGACAAAAGAAGAAATCGAAGGCGAATACGAGCTTAACACAGGCAAGGTCATTGCCGAATGCTTTGAGCAGAACAACATAGATTACAATGCTGTGCCCGCAGTTCTTGTTCGCTCACACGGTCCTTTTACATGGGGCAAAAACGGAGATGCCGCCGCAAAAAATTCCGCAATCCTCGAAGAGGTTGCAAAAATGGCTTATCTGAGCAAAACCATGCAGGCAAGCTCTGCAAACGAGCATATTCAGAAAAAGCATTATTACAGAAAACACGGCGCAGGCGCATACTACGGTCAGAAATAATAGCTTGACACGAAGATTGTTTACATATAAAATATGAATGTTAATATAAAATTAAAGGTGTGATTTTATGGCAAGATGTCCTAAATGCAACCGCAAACTTCATATATGGAACTTTAAAGCAGAGTGCCCCGATTGCGGAGTTAACATAGCAAACTACGATTGGGAAAACAGACTTGAGCAGGACTCAATTCAAGCTGAAGCCGCATTTGCAAAGCTTCACGAAACAATGAGAAAGTTCAAATATTCATTCGTAGGCACAAAGCTGAGGATTGCCAGAATTCCAATCAGCGTTCTTCCGCTGTTCACCCTGCTTCTTCCTCTCGGCACAATGGCAGTTTCAATCCCGTTCTGCGATGAGAAAATCACAATTAACGCAATCACCCTCGTAATGAACATAATGAATTTTGATATAGGCGGAATATTCAAAGCACCTGCATCTGATATCATCGGTGACACTGCGCTGAGATTTGTTCTTGCTCTTGCTTTGGTTGTTCTCGCAGCGCTTTCGCTTCTGGTAAGCCTTGTTTTTCTGCTGCTCAACTTCAAAAAGTTCAACAGTAAGGGATTGTTTTTAACAAATCTTGTTGCAAGCATTATGATGTTTACAAGCGCATTTTTCTTTAACCAATTCTCAACTATGATGGAAGCAAGCACACTTGCAGATGCAATTGATTGCGGCCCGAGCTGGGGGATTTTTGTCAGCGGAGCAATCTTCCTTGTTTCATCAATAACAAACCTTATAGTTTCTCTTCAGAAAGTTGAAATCCCTCCTGAAGAAAAGGAAGAAAAAGCCGAAAAAGCTGAAGAAGAAACAGTAAATGCATAAAATTAAGGGTCGAGAAAATCTCGACCCTTTTTCTGTTTTATAAAAAATTTATTACATCTGCTCTAAAATATACTGCTTGACATCTTCAAGTTTGCTCTTTTCCCATTCCTTTTCTTTTTCTTTTTCGGCAAGGGGACAAAGAATAAAGAAATCCAATGTTTCACCCGGCACGCGGCCTGTCCTCAAAGGCTCAGCAAAATGCTCCGCCCATTCTTCCTCGGTTGCATTCTTGAAACGCTGAGGGTTGAGATAGGTCATCTGCCGTTTCGTTGCGGCAATGTGCATCTTTACAGAAAGCGGAGAAAGCAAATTGAATTCTTCCTCTTGCACATCCGTGAAAATTCTCGGCAGCGGTGCTTTCACAACATGCTCAGGTCCTCTGAGAATTTCAAGCCCCATCGGTTCCCATGAAAATTCCGTTTCGGTAAAGTTGATTTTCACAAGCAAGCCGAATTCGGTATTGAACTGCGAACGCTGATAATCCGTGTCAAAAATAAAATTTCCGAGAGAATAAAAAATTATTTTATCCCCTACTGTTTCATAATTCATAGGAACATGGGGATGATGAGCCACGACGATATCTGCACCCATTTCAAGGAATTTGCGGTAACGCTCTCTTGTGTAGGGCGAAGGCAGCGGAGTGAACTCCTCGCCTGCATGAGCAACAACTATGCACCAGCGGCATGTTTTCTTTATATCGTTTATTGTGTTCTGTATTTCGTCAAGGTCGCTCCAACTGTAACAGCCCGCCTTGTTTTCATTGGCTTTTCTGCACGCACGCTGGTATCCTACACCGAACATGCCTATTCCGCCCGCTTCATCAAGAATTACAGGCTTCCTTGCTTCGTGTATATCCATGCCTGCGCCGATGGTTTTTACACCGTTTTCCTTTGCGATTTCAAGCGTACTTTTCATGCCGAATTCGCCTGCGTCCATAATATGATTGTTACAGATATTCCATATATCCGCATTCATTTTATTGAGAACCTTAACAGCCTCGGGGTCAATTGTATGCAAAAGCTGCTGAACGCCGTCTTTTGTCGTGTTCTGCTCAACCGGCGCAACAGGTCCTTCCACGTTCGCAACAACATGATCTGCACTGTGCAAAAAATCAAGGATTTCAGATGAAATAAGCTCACCGTCATTCCATTGACCATACATATATCTGTCAAAGCCGATGTCGCCTGTAAACACTATAGTTGACTTATCCTTCATTATATTTTTCTTCCTCTTTTTCAGATAATAGAGAAGAGATAATAAAGAACAGATAACAACACAAACAGCGCCCGATTTTATGCGTTCACTATTATCTATTATTTATTCAATATTATCTCTTATCTTAGCCTCGTAAGAGGCGCTGTTTGGCCCGCCCGAAGGGATTTGAACCCCCGTTCTTCAGAATCGGAATCTGCTGCGTTATCCAACTGCGCCACGGGCGGAAATATTCACTTTTGCAGGGTGCATTGCTGCACCCTGCTTTTTATTTTATTTAATCTTCTCGATAACCTCGCCTGATGTAGGCTTTGTTTTATCGATGAACTCCTGAACAGCCTCTGCCGAGGGCATCGCTGCTGAGCAACTGTGCGCCGAAACAAGCATTGAAGCGGATGCTGTTGCAAATTCAAGCGCATCGGGAACGCTCTTACCGTTGAGAAGCGAATAAATGAACGCGGAAGCATAGCCGTCGCCACCACCGAAGCCTTTAAGCATCTTTACGGGGAAAGGCTTAACTTTATAAGCCGAGCCGTCGTCGAGATACGCAACAGAGCCTTCCTTGCCGTGCTTGATAATAACGATTTTGTTGCCGTATGAGAACCAGCGTGCGGCGGATTCTTCGTCGCTTGCGCAAACGCCTTCAACAGCTTCAGTGAGATCGAATTCTTCTCTTGAGCCGAGAATAATATCGCTGTTCTTTGCAGCAATTGAATAATAAAGAGAGATTTCGTCTTTGTTCTTCCATGTATAGCTTCTGTAGTCGATATCAAAAATAACAACTACGCCGTTTTTCTTTGCAAGGAAAAGAGTTTTGAGAGCAGCTTCTCTTGAGGGGCTTGCGCAGAGCGCTGTGCCCGAAATAACAACAGCCTTCGCCTGCCTGATATATTCCTCATCAACATCGTCAACGCAAACCTGAAGGTCTGCAACACCCTCACGGTACATAAGAATGCTGCTCTGAGTGGGGCTGAGAATTTCAGTGAAAGTAAGACCGAGATTTTCGCCGTTTTCACATCTGAAAACGTGTGAAACGTCAATACCGTCTGCCTTGAAATAATTCTCAACATAATCGCCGAACTGGTCATCGGAAACTCTTGCGATAAATCCGCATTTTGCGCCGAGTCTGGCAAGACCGACCGCAATATTTGCGGGTGAACCACCTACATACTTGTTGAAATTGCTGCTCTGTGAAAGAGGCATATTCATATCCGTGGGGTTAAAATCGATTGCAATTCGTCCGATAGGGATTACATCAAGAGGCTTTGTTTTGTCAAACTCGATATAGCTCATTTATATACATCCTTTCTGAGAACATCCGAATATTTCTATATGCTTCATTGCGTTGCGATATGCGCCCTCAACCTCAGCTGTCTGCAAATCATAATAGCCTTTGATACCTGCTCTTTCATAGGAGGCTCTTACAGACTGCTCAACGCTGTCAAAGGTTGCGGTTGCAATGTTTATCTTATTGATTCCGAGCTTTATGCATTTTTTGAAATCATCGGGAAGAATACCTGTCCCGCCGTGAAGAACAAGCGGCACCTCAACGAGCTTTGCCGTTTCTTCAAGAATATCAAAGCGAAGCTTGGGTGCTTGCTTATAGTTGCCGTGAGCATTGCCGATTGCAACAGCAAGAGCATCAACGCCTGTCTGATTATAAAACTCAAGTGCCTGAGCGGGTGAAGTGCAATTGATTGCGATATCCTCGCTGCCGTCCTCACTGCCTCCGACACAGCCGATTTCGCCCTCACAATCCGCACCGTATTCAGCCGCAAGCTTTTTGGTTTCGGCGGTTATGCGTGCATTTTCCTCAAACGGAAGATGTGAGCCGTCAAGCATAACGCTTGTGAAGCCGATATCAAGAGCCTGCCTTATTTTTTCGGTTGTTTTGCCGTGGTCAAAATGCACTGCAACGGGCACTGGGCTATTCTTTGCGGCAGCAACCATGAGCGGACCGATAATTTCAAGCGGCGAATGGTTAAGCCTCACCTCTGCTATCTGAAGAATAGCGGGGCTTTTGGTTTCTTCAACCGCTTTCAGCACTCCGAGCACCATTTCCATATTCGCTACGCTGAAGCTGCCCACGGCATAGCCGCCCTCTCTCGCCTTCTTAAGAAGCGGAGCCATATTAACGAGAGGCATCGGATATTTCCTCCTTCATGGGTTTCTTATAGTAAATTGCGGCGCAGACTGCGCTTGTGAGCGGCAGAGTAAGAAGCATACCCATGCTGCCCGCAAGAGCCTGCAGAATTTCCGCAACAATCATTTCCTTGTTTATAACCTGCTCAATGCTTGCATTATAAGCAACAAGCAGAAGAACACTTGTCAATGAGCTGCCGATATAAGCGAGAACAAGAGTATTCGCCATTGTTCCCATCATATCTCTGCCTATAGTGAAGCCCGATTTCATAAGCTCTTTCGGAGCAATATCGGGCGATTTGATGCGCAGCTCATGAAGCGACGATGAAATTGACATTGAAACATCCATTACCGCGCCCACTGCGCCAACGATTATCATTGCAAAAATAATTGCTTTCAGATTTATCGGATTATCAGGGTAAAGCTGGACGAGATAAACCGATTCCTCCTCCAGCATACCCGTCATATTCAAAAATTTATCTGTTATAAGCACTATCAGACCCGAACAAAGCACACCGCACACGCAGCCTATGCCTGCGCACAGAGCTTTGACGTTAAACCCACTGATAATGCTCAAAGTCATAACCGTTATGAACACACAAACAAGTATTGACCAAAAGTAAATATTGTATCCGTTCAGAATAGCGGGGATAAGAACAACGAAAACGGAAAGGCAGGTAAAGCCAAGCGAAACAACGGTTTTCAGACCTTGCATTCTCGAAAAGACTATAACAAGAACACAGAATATTGCAAGCAGCCACAGGAGAGGCGTTATGCGGACATAATCGCCGAAATAATAAGACAGTGTTCCGTCCTGTGTATATTCCTCAACAAGAACCTTATCCCCCTGCTCAACCTGCTTAGGGCAGAAAACATAGGCTTTATCGATTTCCTGGATAACATCAAGGGTTTTGCCCCTCAAAGCAGTATTAAGAGCCTGCGCTTTAAACGTAACTGTCACAAACTCATTTTCACCGCTTACATTATCCGTTTTCACATCGGTAATGCGGATAACTCTGCATTTTACCGTTTCGCCCTCCATTTTTCCCTTAAAAACAGAGCCGCCGTCTGTTACATAAAGATAGGCAAACAAAATAAGCAGAGCCGAAACAAAAACGGCAATTATCTGATAAACAGTCTGCTTATTTTTCATTTGCTCACCTCATTTGATTTATTTTGCTGCGGTTTGCTTAGCCTTTCTTGCTTCGATTTCAGCAACCATTTCAGCCTGTCTCTTTTCTGTTATTTTATAGAAGAACATGGGTACTGCGCAAGCAAACATACTTACGACACCCGAAATGATAAGAACATCCCAGAGTGCATCGGGATTTGCAACCTCATATGTTCTTGCGTTGATGCCTGCAATGCTCATTGAGAGAACACCGATGAATGCACCGACCGCCATACCGATTTTGTTGATGAGAGTCTGCATAGCGAAGCAGATGCCTTCGCCTCTTTCGCCTGTTTTCCATTCAAGGTAGTCAACTGTATCACCGATCATAGCATATGTAATGATGTTGTTAACACCCTGAGGAATACCGAGAAGAACAAGACCGATTGCGCAGATAACCATCTTCCAGGGGGCATCGTATCCGACGAAATACATAATTGCCATAACAACACCGCCGAAGAGATGAACTGCAATATACGACCATTTCTTTGTGAATTTCTTTGACATCCAGGGAACAAGGATTGAAGCAACAAGTCCGCCGGGAACAACAAGCAGGGTTATAATACCGTAAAGACCCTCATTATGAAGAATGTATTTTGCAAAGTAAAGACCGCCTGTGTAGGAATAAACCATTCTTGCACCGCCGAGAACGCCCGAAAGAACAATAAGAAGGAGCTGATTGTTCTTAAAGAGAAGCTTGAGGTTGTGACCGAATGAGGGAGGATTTTCGTCCGATGTGAAGCGTTCCTTGGTGTTTTTGAAGCCGTAGAAGAACATGGGAATAGCAGCAACAACAAGAACAACGGCACAAACAAAATAAATTATCTTGAGGGTATCTGCATTTGCAATTTCCATACCCTGCTTAACTGTGCCGACAAAAGTCTGAACAGCATCAGCTTTGCTTATACCTTGATTAGCAACCATGTTAGCGATTGCCTCAGCCTTATGCTCAGCAATAAGAGCCTTATCGGCCGCCGTGTCGGCATACTTGAATTTTTCGGTGAGTGCGCCTGTGATCATGGGAACAAAAACGGTAACGATACCTGCGCCAACAGTGCAGAACATACGGGCAACGGTAAGAATATTACCTCTTGTTACCGTGTTGTTTGTAAGGCAGGTTGAAAGACCCCAGTAGGGAACATCGGCAACTGTGTAAACAACGCTCCAGATAATATAAATAACCGAAATTGTTACGAATGTCTGAATTGTCTTTGAACCGTCATAAACCGATTCTGCGCTGAAAACAGGAAGGAAACAGAGAACAGTCATAATGCCGATGGGAAATGCCATCCACTTAAGATAAGGGCGGCATTTGCCCCACTTTGTGCGGGTTTTATCAACAATTGAACCCATAATGGGATCATTGAGAGCATCAAAAATACGGGCACCGAGCATAAGGATTGCAACTGCAATTGCGCCGCTTACATTACCCACAGTTACACCGTCAGCACCGAAAAGAAGCGCATCGGTCATAAATACGGTTATGTAAGAGCCGATAATGGTGCAGATAAAGTTCTGACCGAAGCCCGCTATGCTGTAAGCAATAGCTTCTTTGGGCTGAACGCCCTTGCCCGGAGTTGTTCCGAACAGCTTGTGTAAAAATCCTTGTTTCATTTCATGAACCCTTTCTTATAAAGATTTATAAAATTCAAGCGTTTTAAATCTTTTGCCCGTCTGCAAAAGCAAAAATCTTTCGCAAACCTGAGCAAAACGCTTTTCATCCTGAACAGGCAGAGAAAACGAATACATTTTCTCAATGGGATTTGCGCACACATGGCGCATTGCTGCAAGAACGGTGGGATTAATTTTTTCGCCCCATTTGCCGCTGTTTCTGCAATAAATGCAGCCATCCTCAATATTGAAATACATTTCACCCTCCGCTTCGCCGCAGTGAGGGCAGGCTGTCAAATCAGGCATAAAGCCTGAGAAAACCATAAATTTAAACTCCGTAACAGCTTTGAGAAAATCGTTGGAGCGTCGATTTTTTTCAAGCAGATGCATGGAGTTGAGTATAACTCTCAGATAATCCCTCGCAGGCTCCATTTCGGGAACAAGCTCCGAAGCAAGTGCGCAGAAATACTGCGCCAAGGCAAGCTTTTCAATATCTCCCCGCAAGCCGAAAAAAACTTCTTTTGCAACGGCATCGTCTATTATGTAGCTGTCCCTGCTTTTATAAACGGAAAAATCGCCGTAGCACAGGGACTGCGTTGCACCGTGCATTTTGCTGTTTATTTTTTTCGCTCTGTTTGCAAAAGCTCTCAACACACCGTATTCAGAGGTAAGAAGCGTGACCAAGCGGTCACTTTCCCCCGTATCCGTTACTTTGAGCACCAGAGCGTCGGTAGTCATTCTCATTGGCTTTTACTCCTGCCGTACTGTTAGAAGCGCAGTTTCTGAATTCAAGATAATCCGCAACCAAACCGGACTTTGCGAACTTTCTCCATGCTTTGTCTTTTTCCATGTTTATCATCCCCCGTTAATAAGTTATCCTTTTCACGGAAAGATATAAGCGGAAAAATTTTATATTGAAGTGAATATTCCGTCGCCTTTATCGCAATCAGATATTTCGGGATTGATTGTATGATTGATGAGAAAGGATGACGGATGGCATTTTTTAGCTTGCAGGCGTATCTGGTATACGTCAAAAGCGAAAAATGTCAAACGAGCATTAAATGCGAGTGTTCCGTCGCCTTTATCGCAATCAGACATCAATCCAGTCCGAAATTATGGATTAAACCCTCTCTGTTGCGCCAGCCTTCTTTAACCTTGACCCAGCACTGAAGATTGATTTTGCACTGGAAGAAATTTTCCATATCAACTCTTGCTTTTGAAGAAATGCGCTTGAGCATATCACCCTTTTTGCCGATGATTATTCCCTTATGGGTATCCTTTTCGCAATAAATGGTTGCTTCAACATCCATGATGTTGCCCGTCGGTCTTTCACGCATTTTTTCAATGCTGACCGCAACACCGTGAGGCACTTCCTTATCGAGAAGAAGCAGCATTTTTTCTCTGATAATCTCACCTGCAAGCACTCTTTCGGGCTGGTCGGTAAGAGTATCATCGGGGAAAAAGTGAACCGATTCATATGTGAGCTTATTAAGCTCTTCTATAATAATATCAACATTTTCGTTTTTAAGAGCACTGACGGGAACAACCGCCTCAAACTCAAATTCATTGCTGAGCTTTGCAATTTTTTCCATTATCTGCTCTTTATTCTTTACCGTGTCAATTTTATTAATTGCAAGAACGACGGGAGCTTTCTCCGCCTTAAGACGTTTGAGAAGCTCAAGCTCCGTATCTCTGATTTCACCCTCGGGTTCAGTTACGAAAAGGCAGGCATCAACGCCGGTTATTCCGTCACCGACGGCTTTTATCATTTTTTCGCCCAGCTTGGTTTTCGGTCTGTGATAACCGGGAGTATCGGTAAAAACAAGCTGAGTTTCGCCCATAGTGAGAACGCCCATGATTCTTGTTCTTGTGGTCTGCGGCTTCTGAGTAACAATAGCCACCTTCTGGCCGAGCATTCTGTTAAGAAGCGATGACTTGCCGACGTTAGGGCAGCCTACTATTGCAACAAATGCGGTTTTTGTCATTATTTATTCCTCATTTAACGTGTTTTTTGAAAAAATCTTTAATCCCCTGCGGACCCGCAAAAACAAATATCAGGCTTGCGATGAAGCTGATAACAAAGCCGATAAGCACAGGGATATTTTCTTTATAATATTCAAACATTGCAGAAAACGCCTCGGGCTGATAAAGAATGGCTATACCTGCAGCTACCGAGCCGATTGCGGCAATCAGCACCGCACCCGCCGCCGCATCCTTTGAGATTTTGGCGAGTTCGTTTTTTTCTTTTGTTTCAAGGTCAACCGCCTTTTCAACCGCCGTGTTGACGGCTTCAAGAGCCATAACAAGAGCGCAAAGCCCTATAAGCACCGCAAGCTGGCTTCGGCTTACCTCAAAGAAATCGTGAACGGTAAGAAAGCCGAGCATATACGCCGTGAAGCACAGGTGAATTCTCATATTCCGTTCATGGCATATGCAATAAAATATCCCTCTGAACGCATAAACAAAGCTTTTTAAAAGACTTTTCATATGTTCTCATCATCCATATAATAGCTGGAATTTCTCTTTAAACCGAGCTTTGTGAGCACGGTTTCTTCCTTTTCTCTCATTCTGACACTCTCCATACCGCCATTTACATGGTCATAACCGAGAAGATGCAGCATTGAGTGAACGGTAAGGAAACCGATTTCACGCTGAAGCGTGTGGCCGTATCTGTCCGCCTGGTCAACTGCGTGAGGGATTGAAATAACAATATCACCGAGCAATTTTGCTCCCGTGTCGTTGTTAATATCATAAACACCGTTTTCACCAAGAGGAAACGAAAGAACATCTGTTGCTCTGTCAATGTTTCTGTATTGCCTGTTGAGCTGATGAATCATATCGTCATCAACAAATGTTACGCTGACCTCTGCAGGGTCTTCAAATCTCTCCTGAACAAGCACCGCTGTGCAGCAACGGCGAACAAGAAGGCGGACGCCTGTAGGAATTCTGATTTCGTTCTGCTCATTGGAAATAACTACTTTAACCTTGCTCATTTCCTTTTTCGCTCCTCATCCTGTTTCTCATAGGCCTTGATGATATCCTGAACAAGCCTATGGCGCACAACGTCCTTTTCACTGAACCTTACGGTTCCTATATCCTCTATATTCTTAAGGATTTTTACTGCTTCCTTAAGCCCCGAACGCTTGCCGTCAGGCAAGTCAATCTGCGTAACGTCGCCCGTTACAACCATTTTCGAATTAAATCCGAGACGGGTCAGGAACATTTTCATCTGCTCCGCCGTGGTATTCTGTGCTTCGTCAAGAATTATAAAGCTGTCGTCAAGAGTACGGCCTCTCATATATGCAAGAGGCGCAACCTCAATGTCTCCCCTCTCCTGATGCTTTTGAAAATTCTCTGCACCGAGCATATCAAAAAGCGCATCATAAAGAGGTCTTAAATAAGGGTCAACCTTGCTCTGCAAATCGCCGGGCAGAAAGCCGAGCTTTTCACCTGCTTCAACGGCAGGTCTTGTTAAAACAATGCGGTTGATTTCCTTTGCCCTGAAAGCGGTAACCGCCATTGCAACCGCAAGGTAGGTTTTGCCTGTACCCGCAGGGCCTATGCCGAAAGTGATTGTGTTGTTTCTGATAGTTTCAATATATTTCTTCTGTCCGAGAGTTTTGGGCTTTACAGGCTTACCCTTTGAGGTGATACAAACGCAATCTGCCGCCATGTGAACAAGCTTGTCCTCATTGCCGTCATTAACAAGCGAGAGAACATATCGCACATTTTGATCGCTGAGAGATTCTCCTCTGTTGATAAGAGTGAGCAAACCGTTGATGG
>JBGVNA010000200.1:0-6459 GCA_045125175.1 Acutalibacteraceae bacterium | reverse complement strand
ACACATTGAGCCGTTTGAAAGCGCAGTTGACTCCGCAATTCGTGAAGTGAAAGAAGAAACGGGGCTTGAAATACGCAATCTTCATTCTTGCGGAATTATTCACTGGGTACATAAAGCCCGCTCGGACAGATACATTGTTTTTCTTTATAAAACAAGCGATTACAGCGGCGACCTGCTCTGCGAAACCGACGAGGGCAGGGTTTTCTGGATTGACCCTGATGAACTGAAAAAGCAAAAGCTTTCAAAGAATTTTGAGAATTACATTCCCATGTTCATAAATGACAACCTCAACGAAGCCTTTGGGCTTTGGTGTGAGGATGAGCCTGATGAGCTGGTATACAGATAACAAAAAAGCCACCCGATCGGGTGGCTTTTGGTTTGTAAATTTAATTATTTAAACTTACGCTTGCGAGCTGCCTCTGACTTCTTCTTTCTCTTAACAGAAGGCTTCTCATAGTGTTCTCTTTTGCGAACCTCCTGGATAACGCCGTCTCTTGAAGTCTGTCTTTTAAATCTTCTGAGTGCGTTTTCGAGTGACTCGCCTTCCTTAACTTTTACCTGACTCAATGTATTCCCTCCCCTCGTCTGATAACAGGGACTAATTTTCATAGCTTGAAAACTATTATACAATAACTCAACCCTGCTTGTCAACATTAAAAATATGAATTTTTTAAGACAATCAGGGGCGAACAACTATATTTACAAGTCTGCCCTTGACATAAAGCTCTTTAACGATTGTCATGCCGTTAATTGCAGCGGCAATCTTTTCAAGGCCCTTTGCGGCGGCAATTGCTTCGTCTGCGCTTGCCTCTGCGGGGATAACGAGCTTTTCCTTAACCTTGCCGTTAATCTGAACAGCAATTTCAATTTCGTTATCAACGCACTTTGCCTCGTCATATGCGGGCCATGATGTCTGATTAAGCATGCCGTCAAAGCCGAGCTGCTCCCAGATTTCTTCTGTGATGTGAGGAGCAAAGGGGTTAAGCAGGGTAATAAAGGTTTTGAACTCTGCCTTATTGATTGAGCCCTTTGCATAAATCTCGTTTGTGAGAGTCATAAGAGCGGCAATCGCTGTGTTATATTTAAGGTTTTCAATATCACCTGAAACCTTTTTGATTGTCTTATGGAAGCTGCTTTCAAGCTCCTTGGAATATGCGTCGCCGTCGGTCACGATATCGAGCATACCCCACACTCTGTCGATGAAGCGCTTGCAGCCCTTAACTGCTGTTTCGCTCCAGGGGGCAGCCTTTTCATAGTCACCCATGAACAGAACATAAGCTCTGAGAACATCTGCGCCGAATTCGTCAACAACCTCGTTGGGGTCAACAACGTTGCCCTTGGATTTTGACATCTTTTCGCCATCGGGGCCGAGAATAAGACCCTGAGCGGTTCTCTTTGCATAAGGCTCTGATACGGGCACTTCGCCGAGGTCATAGAGGAATTTATACCAGAATCTTGAATAGATAAGGTGTCTTGTAACATGCTCCATGCCGCCGTTATACCAGTCAACGGGCATCCAATACTTAAGCTTATCCTTATCGGCAAAGGTTTCTGTGTTGTGAGGATCTATGTAGCGCAGGAAATACCATGATGAACCTGCCCACTGAGGCATGGTATCGGTTTCTCTCTTCGCAGGCTGACCGCACTTGGGGCAGGTGCAGTTTACATAGGAATCAATCTTTGCAAGCGGACTTTCGCCGTCTGTGCCCGGCTCAAAGTTCTCAACTGCAGGCAGTCTGAGAGGAAGCTCTTCATAGGGTACGGGAACGATTCCGCAATGGGGGCAGTGAACGATGGGGATAGGCTCGCCCCAGTATCTCTGGCGGTTGAATGCCCAGTCATTCATCTTATACTGAACGCCCTTTTCGCCGATGCCCTTCTCCTGAAGATATTCAGCCATCTTTTCGATGGAATCCTTCTTGTTTGTCATGCCGTTAAGGAAGCCTGAGTTAACCATTTCGCCGTCGCCCGTGTAAGCTTCAACGCCGATGTCGCCGCCCTTGATAACCTCAATGATATCAATGCCGAACTTCTTTGCAAACTCATAGTCACGCTGGTCATGAGCAGGAACAGCCATGATAGCGCCCGTACCGTAGCCCATCATAACATAGTCTGAAATATAAATGGGAACTTCCTTGCCGTTAACGGGATTTGTTGCGCTGAAGCCGCTGAGCTTAACGCCTGTCTTATCCTTAACAAGCTGTGTTCTCTCGAACGCAGACTTCTTGCTGCACATATCTCTGTAAGCCTCAACCTCATCCATGTTACCTATCATATCGGCATACTTATCGATAAGGGGATGCTCGGGAGCCATAACCATGAAGGTTACGCCAAAGAGTGTGTCGGGTCTTGTGGTATATATCTTAAGCTTTTCATCGGTGTTGTTAACAGCGAATTCGACGAATGCACCTGTTGATTTACCAATCCAGTTTTCCTGCTGAAGCTTTATGTTGGGAAGATAGTCAACTTCCTTAAGACCTTCAAGGAGCTTGTCTGCGTACTCTGTTATACGAAGATACCAAACATCCTTGGACTTCTGAACGATATCGCTGTGGCAGATATCGCACTTGCCGCCCTGAGAGTCCTCATTTGAAAGAACAACCTTGCAGTGGGGGCAATAGTTAACGAGGGTCTTATCTCTGAAAACGAGGTTATTTTCAAACATCTTGAGGAAAATCCACTGTGTCCACTTATAGTAATCCTCCTGAGTTGTGTCAACAACCTTTGACCAGTCAAAGGAGAAGCCTACTCTGCGAAGCTGGCTTGTGAATTTTTCGATGTTGTTATCGGTAACCTGCCTGGGGTGTGTATTGGTTTTGATAGCATAGTTTTCGGTGGGAAGACCGAAAGCATCAAAGCCGATGGGGAAAAGAACGTTGTAGCCCTCAAGTCTTCTCTTGCGGGAAACAACCTCAAGGCCCGAATAAGCCTTGATATGGCCAACGTGCATGCCTGCGCCGCTGGGATAAGGGAATTCAACAAGGGCATAGAACTTGGGCTTTGAATAATCCTCTGTGCATTCAAAGGTCTTGTTTTCGTCCCATTTATCCTGCCACTTTTTTTCTACATTTTTAAAATCGTACTGAGCCATTTTGATTCAGCTTCCTTTCAATTCAACCTGTTTATTCGGGAGTGATAACGTCACTCAAATCCATAACGCTTGCGTCTGACCAAAGGCGTTCAAGGTTATAGTATTCTCTGTCCTCATGCTGGAAGATATGAACGATAACCGTTCCGTAATCAAGAAGAATCCAGCCTGTTGCTCTGCCCTCGATGTGCTCGGGAGCAATGTCAAGACGCTGCTTGATTTCGTATTCAACCTCATCAGCAAGCGCTTTTGTGTGGGTATTTGAAGTGGCTGAAGCGATAACGAAATAATCCGAAACCACCGTTACCTCTTCTGTTTTGATAGCGACAATATTCATCGCTTTTTTCTCATCAAGAACCTTTGCTATTTCTTTAACGAGCATTGCGGGGTCTGTCATAAGCACTGTCCTTTCTGCTTTTTCAAATATAAAATCATATCGTTATAGCATTCAACGGTTGCCGGATGAACAGGCAAATCCGCCAAAACCAATTTTTTTACCGTATAGCGTGCGGTATAGAATATCGCTTCTTCAAGGCTCTGCTGCGCAAGCTTTCTAACGACGCCGACATCGGGATAATCCCTGTCTGCCGAAATGAAATCCGCAATATAAACCACCTTTTCAAGCAGGGTCATTCCCGCCCTGCCCGTTGTGTGCCATCTCACTGCGCCGAGAATTTCTTCATCGCAAACGATTTTTTCGTTTTCGAGAAAAGCAGCTCCCGATATCTGGTGCCACACTTTCGGGTTAACCTTTTCAACTTCCGAAAGGGTTATCCCTGCTTTTTCAAGCTCGGCAAGCTGCCCGGATTTATCCGTATTTTTCATAACATCATGAAGAAGCCCTGCAAGCCTTGCTTTTTCAATATCTGCTCCATAGCATTCCGCAAGAGCTGCAGCGCATTCGCTCACACATTCGCTGTGGTGCAATCTGTAATCATCCAGCTTTGCACTAATTATTTTTCTGTATTCGGAAAGCCCATCATCATACAGACCCTTTTCTTTGATATAATTAAATATTTTTTCGTCCAAAAGGTCTGCGTTTCCGCTTTCACTTGCTATTATACCCCTGATTTGAGTTGAACTCACCTCAAAAGGCTCAATATCAAGCAGAATAATACGTTCTCTCTGTTCGGCTGCAAACTCCGAAAGGTCTGCTTTAAAGCCTTTTTCTCTTGACGCCGCACATATATATGCAAGCGAAAGAATTTCTTCCCACAAATACCACCGGGTAAAGGTTGAAAGCATATCTGAACCGATGACGAAATACAGTTCATCATCGGGATATATTTTTTTAAGCTCACGGAGAGTTTCAACCGTATAGCTTTTGCTTCCCCTGTCAAGCTCAATTGACGAAACCTCAAAACGGCTGTCTGCGCCGAAAGCAAGGCGGCACATTTCAAGGCGTTCATCTCCGCCTGCAAGCTTGCCGGGAATTTTATGCGGAGGAATACATGAAGGCACAATAAGCATCTTATCAAGCCCGAGAATTCTCATCGCTTCATTCGCAAGGCGCATATGACCTTTATGAGGCGGGTTGAATGTTCCCCCGAAAATACCGATTTTTATTTTAATCGCTCCTTATTTAAGGTTAACTTTCTTGTGCATAATGTATGAGGTCAGGAAAAACATTGCAACATCAAGAATAACAAATGCGAAAATAGGCGTAATCTTCATGCCTGCATACTGGCTTGCAACAGAATATCCTTTTTCAAGAATGCCGAAGCTTAACGTATAATCGTCATTAAAAATCATAACGAAGTTAACAATATCGGACATTTTGAATGCGATTGCAACAAAAGCGATTGCCGTTACAATGAAAATGGGGATAGACATAAGAAGCGAATGCTTTTGAAGAATTCTGACGTGTGCAAGAGTGATTGCGAAATAAATTATTGACACAAAGCTGAGAATCATAACAAAAAACATAACGGTAACATAAACCGCATATGCAATAAGCTGGGTCATTGAAGGAAAATCGCCGAAAATCGAAAGAAAGCTTTCAACCATGGAGATATTATCCTGGCCGATAACGTTATCGGCAGTGTAGTTCAGCAAAAAGCCGCCCGTAAACATAAAAACGGCATAGCTGAGTATCATCCAACCGCTGTAAACAATCATTTTTGAACCGAGAAGCTGATTGCTTGAAACAGGCAAGGTGAAGCTCAGATAACCCTGGGGGCTGAAAAGTGATTTGAAGAAATCGTAAACAACAAAAAAGAAGCTTACAAAAATCAGCAGGAATGAAACAACGATTGAAATTGCAATCGATGCGTTGCGTGCGTTTGAAACCTTTGACATCATTTCAGCGCTCAGCGAATCGTTACCGTGGAGCAAAACGCAGACACCGAAAACAGCAAAAAGCAGAGCAAGGGCAATATAGAAAAGGCTTATTACTCTTGCGCTTGCAAGAAAATCGTTTTTAAGAAGCTTTAAAAATTTGTTTTTGGGCTTAGAAACTCCAGTCAACGCTGAACACCTCCTTGAAGATATCGTTGATGGACTTGCCGCTTGCAGTTATATTTTCAACGGTGTCCTTCATCAGCAGAGAGCCTCTGCCTATCATGATAATCGAATCAAAAATCTCCTCAACATCCTGAATGAGGTGTGTTGACATAAGAATGGTCGAGCCCTCAGGTCTGTTTTTGAGAATTGTTTCAAGAATAAAATCTCTTGCGGCGGGGTCAACGCCGCCCATAGGCTCATCAAGGATATAAAGCTTTGCGTTGCGGCACATAACAAGAAGAAGCTGCAACTTTTCCTGCATACCCTTGGACATTGTTTTCACCTTCTGCTTGTGGGGAAGCTGAAAAACATCCATCATGTGCATTGCCTTTGCCTTATCGAAATCGTCATAGAAATCTGCAATGTAGTTAACGGCATCGTCTGCTGTCATCCAGCTTGCAAGATATGTTTTTTCGGGCAGAAACGCAACAAGCGATTTGCTTATTCTGCCGGGCTTGTTGCCGTCGATAAGCACCTCGCCCGAGTAATCGTTTATAAGACCTGTAAGTATTTTAATCAAAGATGTTTTACCGCTGCCGTTAGGGCCGAGCAAGCCGATAATCTGACCGCCCTCAAAGCTGAACGAAACATCCGACAGCACCTTGTGGCTGCCGTATGATTTGCTGAGATTTTTTACGGAAATAATTTCAGACATTTTTTCCTCCCGTTTTTCCGGATTTTTCTGCAGCTTTGGCAGAAAATCCATAATTAGGTTTATTATATCACTATTAATTATAAAATAAAAGAGTATTTTTACGATTTTTTATATATAAATTTAATTATTTGTAAACACTCAGGGGCACACCATTACGGTGTGCCCCTGCAAATCATTTTTCAGATTCTTCTGCTTTTTTCTCAAGTCGTTCGTT